>NZ_JACJON010000075.1 GCF_014695585.1 Microcoleus sp. FACHB-831
TTATGAACGCTTACCACAAACTTCAGAAACTTTTATTTATATTGCGATGATACGTCTTATGGTTCGACGACTTGCATGAGTTTTGACTCAGTTTGACTTTTAAAACATCCTCTAAAGTAGCGGTACAAAATGCGATCGCTTCTCCCGAGACTGGGCAAACAATAGCACTGTCTACACGCATACAAGCGTTAATTATATTAAAAGCCCCAACACTGCCTCGGAGGTCTATAGATCTTTAGCTTTGTTGGGGTTTGAGTTTTGATACCAAGTGGCGTTCCTAAGCCTCAGTTTTCATGTTCGCAGGTGTTGGCTTAATTCCAACGCAGGTAAGCGTTTCGTTTTTCCGCAGGCTAGCTTGGGTAAACTGAGTATAGTGAAGTCAGAGCAGACATTTTCAGGATATGGGTACTACTACACCTCTACCCCTTCAGAATACTTCGCTAAGGAGAGCGCGATCGCTCAGAAGGAAATCTTTGAATGTAATTTACTATAAATGCTTGAATTTTAAGTGGTGATTTTTATGGTGCTGACTTCTAACGACTTTAGCGGCTTACTCAACGAGCGCTTCTTCAAAAATTTCTTTCCCATTCCAGCAACCAACTCTTTAAGATTGGGAGAGAGTACTCCCGACTTTCAACTGCTGGATATTACTCACAACAATAGAGTAAAATTGTCCAACTATAGAGGACAAAAACCAGTTATACTCGCCTTTACGCGCATCTTCACAGAAAAGCAATACTGCCCCTTGTGCTTTCCTCACATCAAAGCCATGAATGAAAACTACGAGGAGTTTACCTCTAGGGGTGTGGAGGTGTTAATGATTACGAGTACAGATGAACAGCAGAGTCAAAAAGTTGTCCGAGACTTGGGCTTAAAGATGCCCTTACTCAGCGATTCCAGCTGCTTGGTATTTCGGGCTTATGAAGTTGGTCAAGCACTGGGAGCGCCTTTACCAGGGCAGTTTATTTTAGACAAAGAAGGAAAACTCCGCTATAAACACTTGTTTTCCTTCCTAGAGCCTAACGCCGATTTGAAGACGCTGCTAAACGCTGTCGAAAAGCTGTAAAGTCAGGTAGTGTATGTACGAGGCATCATCAGATGGATGAAACAATTAGAATTCGTTCAGTTGAAAAAAGCGAGTGGACTTCAATTCTTCAAGGGTTTCAGCCTGAGACAATACACCAAGTATTAGAAGTATATCGGTCTGATGGGCAAAAGGCAGGAACCATCTGCGAATCCTTGGAAGGCCAATCTTTTATAAACGGGCAACCAAGAATTGTGTATGCTTCCTTACAGGCAGCAGCAACAGCACTTATAAAGGAACTTAGAATTTAGGTTTTAGATTTATCACAAATCTAAATTCCAAAATTTATAGGCGTATTTGTTGCAAATCGCTACGCGGATTAAACATGCGATTAGCCTTAATTTTCTCGTAATATTCGCGTTCAGTTGGAGTAATATCTTTGGGTGTGGCGATCGCTAGCTTCACCAGTTGATCGCTGCGTCCGCCTTTGGGATTTGGCCAGCCTTTGCCTCTCAGCCGCAGCGATTGACCGGAACGGACGCCCGCCGGAACGTTGACGCTAACTGTCCCATCAGGAGTTGGCACTTCAATAGACGCCCCCAGAACTGCTTCATCTGGAGTAATTGGCACTTCGCAGACGAGATTATCTCCCTCGAATTGGAAAAAGGAGTGAGGCTGAAGTTCTACATTTAAGTACAAATCTCCCCGTTGCTGATTGTAGGGGTTTACCAAGCCTTTCCCTTTGAGGCGAAGCCGACTGCCTTGTTTAGCACCAGCAGGAATACGAACATCAATATCTTCTTGACCTAGTTTCCAACGCTTTTGTACGCCGTGAAATGCTTCAGATAAAGTGAGGCTGATGGTGGCTTCTCTATCTGCGTTTGCCGTACTTGCCTGCTGATCGAATCCAACGTTAAACCCCCCAGGGCTACCAGTAGACGTGCGGTAGCTGGTGCGTTGTGCGGTGCGCCGCGTGCCAGTACCAGCAGTGCCAAAAGTACCCAACAAGTCATTTATGAATTCGTCGAAATTGGCGTACTGGCTGAAGTCGTAGCTGCCGCCACCGCCGAAATCAACGTTAACTCCGGTTCCTCCCGCCGCTCCTGAAGGCCAGCCTTGTTCAGCTTGCTTCCAGTATTGACCAAACTGGTCGTATTTTTTACGTTTTTCTGGATCTGATAGAACTTCGTAGGCTTCGCTGACTTCTTTGAAACGAGCCTCAGCTTCTTTGTTGCCTGGGTTCATATCGGGGTGGTATTTTCGTGCCAGACGCCTGTAGCTTTTTTTTAATTCATCGGCGCTGGCGGTTTTAGTGATTCCCAGGATGGCGTAGTAGTCTTTAAAGTCTGTTGCTGGCATCAGCCTGTCTCCTCATCCTTTAAGATTTAGTTTAATTTTTTTCTATGCTAACCCTGACGCGCCTATAACGCGGGTTTTGGCGAAGTGTTGCAATAACTCAGACTTAGAATATCAAAAGCTTAACTGAGGTCGAGTTCGGTTTTTCCTTATAGGCGCGATCGCAATTTCCCTACTTGTCCCCCTCTGGCGGATCAGGCGATCTATTCCATCACTAAAAGCTGGTGGTGCATCCTGCAAGTGTCGGTGCATGTGCAAGATTGCTTCTTCAGGAACCACTCGCGATCGCTTGAGGTTCCGTTTTAGACATTCTTCAAGCGGCGTATCCACCCACAATCCGGTAATGCGGGTAAAGCCAGTAGCCAAGGCTAGAGAGATCGCTTCTTGCCGATGTTTGCAAACAGCATTTGTGGCGTCGTAAATTGCTGTACCTCCTTCTGAAGAGGCTATTTGCTCAACAGCTTGCCGAAATTGACGCTGTATTTCATTCCACACTAACTGCCAATCTCCCTGAATAATTTCATCTCCAAACAGAGAAGCGCGAATAGCGTCTGTAGAGATAATGCGGCGAGTCGGGCATTGTAAAATTAGTTGTTGCGCTAGAGACGATTTGCCACTAGCAGGAAGTCCTATTAGGAGAATTAGTCTAGTCATCGAGATTCTAGATTTTAGATTTTAAATCCAAAATCATTGGAGGCGGAGAAACTCCGCCTGGGCAAAATCCAAAATACTAAATTACCGTGCCATCTGGAATCACGGCATTTTTCACAACAACGACGATGCCGCTACGGATGTAAAAACCCTCGCTTTCGCGCTCGGCTTCTTGCACCCTGTCTTTGTTGATAATTTGCACGTCGCGGCCAATGTAAGCATTTTTATCGATTATGGCGCGACGAATTCTGGTGTTGGCACCAATACCTAGAGGGGTGTTGCGGCTTTCCCAGCTTGCTTGTCGCTCGGCAAATGGTTGGTAGAAGTCGGCTCCCATAAGCAGGGAGTCTTCAATAGTGCAGCCTGCTTCAACGCGCGATCGCACTCCTAAAACCGAGTGATCGATCCGACATTCTTTCAAGATGCAGCCTTCGCCGATAATCGATTCCGTTACCTGGCAATCTAACAGCTTACTGGGAGGCAAGTAACGAGCGCGTGTGTAAATTGGCGCATCCTCATCGTAAAAGCTAAATGGCGGCTGCGGTTGCCGCGTAAGCGCCAAGTTTGCCTCGTAGAACGCCTCGATGGTTCCAATGTCTTCCCAGTAACCATCAAACAAGTAAGCCTGAACGTTATAGTCTTTAGCAGAAGCTGGAATAATCTCCTTACCAAAATCTGTCTTTTCGGGGGATTCTTTCAACAGCTTGATCAGGACATCTTTTTTGAATACATAAATCCCCATCGACGCGATGTAAGGATTTTGTACAGCCTGTTCAGGTGTCAAGCCTAATATGGCTGTATCAACCTGCATCTGCTTGAGCGCATCCCCTTTGGGTTTTTCGCTGAAGTCAACCACTCGACCTGCATCATCAATTTTCATCAAGCCGAAATCCGACGCACGGCGCTCATCCATCGGCACAACCGATAGGGTGATGTCAGCATTTGTGTCCCGGTGACGTTGCACAAACTGCCGATAGTCCATGCGGTAGAGGTGGTCTCCCGACAAAATCAGGTACTCATCCGCGTTCCACTCCTCTAACAGCCAGATATACTGGCGAACGGCGTCTGCTGTGCCTTGAAACCAGTTAGGGTTTTCTGGCGTTTGCTGAGCTGCTAGCACCTCGACAAACCCCTCTGTAAATCCAGAAAAGTTGTAGGCACGAGCAATGTGGCGATTCAGGGATGCGGAGTTAAATTGCGTCAAAACGTAGATCTTGAAAATTTCGGAGTTGATGCAATTACTGACTGGGATATCGATCAGGCGATACTTTCCTGCCAAGGGCACAGCTGGCTTAGCTCGCAGCTTTGTCAGCGGATAAAGGCGGGTGCCAGCGCCACCTCCGAGAATAATGCTTAAAACTTTTTTCACGAAAACCTCAAAGACTGCCAGTACACTCCCAAGTTTAGTGTCTGACCAGTCGCGGCACTTGGCAAGATTATTATCAATTGTGAATTATAACTAAAAACCTATAAAATAAGCCTATATAAGGCTTATTACCATTTTTTTTCGCATAAATGGTCGTAATTCAGCATTTATTAGATTTTTTAATGGTTTTGTATGCCGCGTTCTCGTATTCGAGTTTTCTTAGTAGAGGATTCCCCAATTGCTCTGACCATACTCAAGCGAATCTTGGCTACCTCGCCGGAAATTGAGGTGGTAGGAGAGGCTCGCACTGGCACAGAGGCCTTGGCGCTTATTCCCGCTTGTTCTCCAGACGTAATTTGCACAGACTTGTATATGCCGCAGATGAATGGAGTGGAATTCACGCGGGAAGTCATGTCCAAATTTCCTCGACCGATTTTGGTGATCAGTGCCGCCGTAGAAGAAAAGGATAGCGATAATGTTTTTCAACTGCTGCAAGCTGGTGCAATAGATATTTTTCCCAAGCCTGGTGCGGGGTTGCCATCCGATTACGAGCAAGCAAAGCAGGATTTGATCGGCAAGATTAAGCTACTTTCTGGGGTTAGCGTCTTTACCCAGCATCGTAGAGGGAGAGACAGTGAGTCTTGTAGAGACGCCGATTTATCGCGTCTCGGAGAGGGGGAGACTGGGAGACTAAACTCAAAACGTGCTACGCACGGCGCAGCTAACAAAACTCAGCCTCCAGCGCCTAGCCCCCATGCCCCTAATTCCTTAAATGTAGCCCCCAGTTCCCAATCCCCAGCCCCGAAGGTGGTAGTAATTGGAGCGTCTACGGGTGGCCCGCAAGCCTTGCACGCGATTTTAACTAATTTGCCGCCTAGTTTGTCTGCGCCCGTGATTTGCATCCAGCATATCAGCGAAGGGTTTTTGCAAGGGTTGGTGGATTGGTTGGGTAAATCGTGTCAAATGCCAGTGAAAATTGCACAGCCTTTTGAGTTACCTCGACCAGGAAATATTTATTTTGCACCGGAGCAGCGGCATTTAGAGTTGGATGCGAGTGGCCGATTTGTCTATTTAAACTCTCCTGCGGTGGGAGGTCATCGCCCTTCGATAACAGTAACTTTTAAGTCGGTGGCAGGTTTCTACGGGCGGTCGGCTGTGGGAATTTTGCTTACAGGCATGGGTAGAGATGGCGCAGAGGGTATGAAAGCGATCGCTGGGGTTGGTGGCCTTACTATTGCTCAAGATGAAGCTAGTTGTGTGGTGTTTGGTATGCCGCGTGAAGCGATCGCTCTAGGTGCTGCCAAGTATATTTTGCCTATAAATGCGATCGCTCCTCGGTTACTAAGTCGTTTTGGAACCTCGATTTAAACCAAATTGGAAGAGTTTTTTATGGTCAAGAAAACTTGGTTGTTCTGTCTTGCCTTAATTTTGCTTTTTACCGTTTTGTCTCGTTGGGCAGTGGCTCAATCTTCCTTCGGACTAGAATCCCGCCTCTCTAGATTGGAAGGCGATAACTTGCTGCTGCGATCGCAGTTAAGTCGCCTTGAATCCCAAGTTTATCAATTCTCTAACCGCCCCGATTCTTCCCAACGAAATCAAGCGAATACCCCACCGCCGCCCCTTGTTCCTCCCAGGTTAGACAGACGAGCTTCAACACGCGACCCAATTGTAGACCGCCTAGCTACACTCGTTGTTGAACTCAGGCAGCGTATCAACAAATTAGAGGCGCGAATAGCTGCTGTGGAAAAATAAATAATTTTTGATGTTTATTGTTCATTTGTTCATCGCTCAGGGCAATGAACGATAAATCATGTAAATATAGGCCACATACTAGCGAGCAATTGAGTGCAGAATCCTGCTTGCGGAGTTAATTTGTCTTACTTATTAGTAGATAATTGCTAGTTTTATAGTATTATTAAATAATCGAAATATGTACAAAATAATTATTGCATCCTATTTCTTCCTCGTCGAAATTAATATATCAGAAAAAATGAGGTAAGTCCAGGGTATAAATGTTTAAATCTCGTTCCCAGGTAACACCCCAAGAACGAGAAACATATCTGTATCAAGCTGATTTTGCGCTGCTAGCTTCTGTATCCTTTTTGGCAACATTTGGGCGACCGCCGAGGCTGCGGAAATAAAGGCCGCCGATAGCAACCAAAAACCCAATGTAACTAATTGCTTGAACTATATAGAGTTTATCGGTATAGCCAAACAAAGCACTAAGAAGCAGCCCTGGAAACTTGTCATCAGGTAAAACTTTTGTGGTATTCCAAACCATCGGCCCCAAAGTACACGATGGGTCTTTGGCAAACCTTTCGTAGTAAAAACAGAGGCTTGCCGAGGCACGATTCATCTTGGATAAACTAGCCACTGCTGTATCAAAGTGGCCTAGCGACGAGACTACCAACCCAGCAACAATGAAAAGCAATAAAACGCCCATAACTTGGAAGAACAGGCGAATATTGATTTTGACACCTAATTTGAATAGCAATACGCCTATACCCGCTGCAACAGCTATGCCGCTAATTGCCCCAAGGGATGGAATTAAACCTTGTTCAAATTTGGCAACTATAAACAGGACAGTTTCAAAACCTTCTCGCAGAACTGCAATGAAAATTAGACTGAATACGCCCCAGCCAGCATTCCGCGCAAGAGCAGATGTCACCGCACCCTCAACTTGAGATTTCATAGAGCGTGCCTGCTTGGTCATCCAGATCAGCATCCAACTGAGCATAGCGATCGCTACTACACTGAAGGAACCTTCTAAAAGCGGCTCCATTATCGCTGCATAGGGAGAGTTTAAATTCGATAAGGTTTGAGCTAAATTACCCAGCAGTACGCCCACCATCGCACTTGCGGCAATCCCGGCTCCCACGCCAGCATATACCCAAATATTGAGGTTGCTCTGCTTGGCTTTTTTCAGGCAAGCCAGCACAATTCCTACAACCAAAGCAGCTTCAACGCCTTCTCTAAGGGTAATAACAAAGGTTGGTAAAGCAGAACTAAAATCCATATTTTGAAAATTGAAATTTGCAATTGGGGAAGCAGTGCGTTGCGGAGGTTCTCTCCGTTGAAGCACCTGCCGTCATTGGGTATGAGAGAGTTATAAATTCATAACTCATAACTCTCTAATGCCCCATTAGCTATTAACTGAAATCACGCAACATCTTTTTGATTTCGATGGTATGCAGTTCTTCTTGACCAATCATTGTGCGGGCGAATTCTTCCAAATAAACGCTGGCATCGTTGACAACATCTAGCAAGGATTTGTATAAGTCCAGCGCTTTTTTTTCGTGGTTTAGGCTTTCCTGCAAAATATCCTGTACCGTGTGTCTGTAGGTTTCCTCCATAGGAGCAATTCGCAGGCTGGGATGACCCTCTAAACCCGTGAGGATTTCTCCGACTTGTTGGGCATGCATTAGAGACTCATTGGCCTGCAACTTAAAAAACTCCACAATCGGAATCCGGTTTGGCCCAGTGACCATTAGGGAATAGTGAGTGTAGCGCACAACGCCTGCTAGTTCAAATTCCATGATGGAGTTTAGCAGGTCGGTGGTCTTCTTCTGGTCAAGTTCTCTCATCAGTTCTTAGCTTCAGGATTTTAAGTAGAGCGGGTTTAGGGATATTACAAATTATCCCATCGCTATTTTAGTGAAAACCACGCCTACAAAATTGTTAGTAATAAATTACTTGATTACCTTTTGAGCATTTTGCTCAATTGTCTTAATCAACTGCGATACTTGCTGTGGGGTTTTTACGGGTGCAGCCGGAGCAGTTACCGAGGGCCAAGCGGTTTTCAGTTGAGTCATGCTGTCAGAGATCGCTTTATGGGCTTCGGGATTCTCTTTTGCCATTTGGCCAGAAATATTTTTGTAGAGGCTATCGGCATAGTTGACAAATCCGCGCGAATCTTGATATTCAATTGCCGCAGACACTTTACCGTTGGCGATCGCTGCCCCATATTCAGAGTTTGCCGCATCCAGCAACCCGTTAATTACCTGTAACACAAATTTGGGTGAGGAGCGCTGTGCTTCTGGTAAACCCGCGATCGCCGTATCAACTGCTTGCATCGACGACGCAAAATTAGTCTTAACCTTGGCATCCTTCGGATTTGCTTTCACCAAATCTTGTAAACCGATCAAAGTTGTCTTAAATTCTTTGACATTGCGCTCCTGCAACTGCTCTTCTACATCTACATAAATCTCTTCAACTGGATGACCTATGTGAGGTTCTGCTTGCTTTGGCAGTTGCCCATCCAAAAGCTCTTGGGCAACTATTAGATGCCCTTTCATTAACCCTAGCTTGGTCATGTAGTCAACATCTTTAGCTTCTCCCGTAAGTACCACATCCTCAATTGTCACCATGTCTTTAATTTGGTCAAACTGCGGTTGACTGATGACCTTTTTCGACACTAATTCTTCAGGACTGGCATAGGGACGGCTGCCTTGAATCTTATTAGAAAGTGCTGGTATTCCTAATTTTGCTTCTAATTTATCCAACTCGGACAAAATAGCGCTGTTGATGTTGATTTTCTTGCCACCACCGTGATTGTGAGCAGTAGTTTCGGTGCTGGAAGTACTTGCCACCGGGGATGCACTAGCAGCTGGGGAAGTGTTAGCACTTGGGGAAGATGTGTTGCCGTTGTTGGAGGCATCGCCGCAGGCGCTTAGAGAAATCAGAGTGGCGATCGCCGCAGCAAGAGATAAGGAACGAAAACAGCGCATAATTGTAAATTCCGCAAATATTTTCTAAATGGCAATTGAAGGTTTTATTATCCCAGTAGTTGACAAATTATATCAACTACTTTGCTAAAATTTTCAACTAAGTAGGAGGTATTACCTCAAACGCGCCCATGCAACCAGCCTCAGCAATATAATCTTGATGGGGGTGAAACATATACTTGCCCGGATAGCGATAGGAAAATTCTAGGATGTGCCTCTCAGTCGTACCCATCGTAATCACATCCGTGTCTTCTCTAGGCGTAAGGGTGCGTCCAGTGGGATATACCCCAAACATATTGGCGTGCAAGTGAAACGTAGCCGCCGCATCCCATTCAATCATGTTGAGGACGTATAGCCGCACTTTCTGATGTTGGTAAATAGGGATGGGATGCATCATGTAGTAATCCGGTATCCCATTAAAAGCATAAAATTCGTTTCGCCTGTCCTCATTCACGTCATAACCAGCCATTACCAGCACCATTTCATCGGCTGGGGGACGTGCTTTTGGCGGATCGATGATGAACATCCCATAGAGTCCTTTACCGATATGTCGCGTTACTGGTTCAACGTGGCAATGGTAAAGGTGGACGCCAAAAGGTTCGGCATCAAATTCATAAATAGTGGCAGCACCATTGCGTATTGGACGAATACCATCCATATCGGCGTGATGGATGCCATGAAAATGCATCGAGTGGGAATGCCCGCCTTGGTTGAGGAAAACTACCCGGACGCGATCGCCCTCTGTTACTCTTAGCGTTGGTCCCGGTACGCGATTGTTGAAATTCCAAGTGTTGAAGGTGACTGCGCTATTGAGTTGTACTGTAGAGTTTGTCGCAGTAATCCGAAATTCTCTAACCGTGCGCCCGTTTTCGCGTTTAACAGTACCATAATCAAAATCCCGCAACACCTGCATGGGGTTTATGCCTGCGTTGCTTGTTGCTGGATGGCTGGGTAGTGGCGGTATTTTAACCTGTGCTGATGTTGCGTTCTGTTTGGCTAGCTGCTGCAAGGCTAGCGCTGTTCCCGTTATCCCCATTCCAGCCAGCCCTAGCTTGAGAATTTGGCGGCGATTCCACAGGTCAGTTGTCTTGAGCAGAAAACGGTCTGGCATGAACAGCTTTATTGAAAATTATTCCTAAATATTTTACCAAAAATTTAGACATGTTTAATGTTAATCATTCTCAAGAGGCCCGGGGATATTAGTTATAAATTTTTAGGGGTATAAAAACTAACAAGTTGAAGGCGAGATAACCGACAACTTTTGCGAAGTCGGGGATCTGAACAAGATCCTGAGCAGACACCGCAATAGATGCGTTTCGCGAGTGGCGATCGCAACAAATTAAGGACAAAAAATAACAACCGTTTTGGCTGTTTGCCGAGAATTGTTAGTTTTTAGTAATGGCGTGCTTCACCTACTCCTAGAAATAAAAAATTAGCGAGGCTGAATTTAAACTAATTCAGCCTCGCTAATTCTTAATTGATGAATTTTACGAGATCAGATAACGGTGCAAGAGAGTGAGCAGTTGCTCGGTATCAACAGGTTTAGTGATGTAATCCGAGGCGCCAGCTTCGATACACTTCTCGCGATCGCCCTTCATGGCCTTAGCCGTCAAGGCAATCATTGGCAGCGTCTTGAACTCCTCAATCTGGCGTATAGCCTGCATCGTCTCATACCCATCCATCTCCGGCATCATCACATCCATCAACACAACCGCGATATCAGGCGTGTTTTGCAGCATGCTAATTCCGTCCCGGCCATTGTCTGCATACACCACCTCCATCTGATAGCGCTCCAACATACTAGCCAGAGCAAAAACATTGCGAGCATCGTCATCGACGATCAACACTTTGCGTCCAACTAAAGCGGAGGCTGTTACATCTAGCGATACGCGGCTCGCTTCGCGTTGGGTTTGGGCATCAGGGGTTGTTGATTGGATACTGGGTGCAGAATTCTGAGTTGGAGGCGTCTGCAAAGGCTGCCGCACTTCCTGGCCAACATTTGCAACAGGTGCCGCAGAGGTAGCTACGGGCAAATTCTTGCGAACTCGGTTAAGAAACACGCAGGTTTCGTCCACCAGCCGATCGAGCGAGCGATCGTCCTTGGTAATCACCATATCTGCCATCCGCTTTAGTTGAGCATCTTCGCTGTAACTAAGCTCTCTCCCCGTATACACGATGATGGGTACAGACCAGAGCTTTAGCTCCTGCCGGATCTGCTCGATAAGCTGGAAACCAGAGATATCAGGCAGCTTCAAATCAAGTACCACGCAATCAAAGGTTTTGGTTTTTAGTTCCCTCAGCGCAGCTTCACCAGTATCGGCGACAGTCGTTTTCAGATCGCTATTTCCCAGACCTTCGACAATGGTTTGACGTTGCAGCACATCATCTTCAACCAGCAGTAAGTGTTTCAACTTCGGTGTGGAACGGGTATCTGTCGCAGAACTGCCATCTTTCCCGTTAAGCGCACTTTGGGTAGCTAGGTTGGCAAACGCCTGAGACAAAGTTTCGCTGCTAACAGGCTTTCTCATATAAGCGATCGCGCCTTGTTGCAAGCTACGCTGCTGGCACTCCTCGACCGATACAATGTGAATCGGAATGTGACGAGTTTTGGGGTTTTCTTTCAGCCGCTCTAAAATCGTCCAACCATCGATCACTGGCAAATTAATGTCGAGGGCGATCGCATCCGGCATATACTCCTGGGCCAGATTCAGCCCTTCATCGCCGCGCAAAGCCACAATAGCCTTAAAGCCCCTTTGCCGTGCCATATCCAAAAGGATGCGAGCAAAATTTGTATCATCCTCAACAATCAAAAACTTGCGATCGCCAGGCTGAATATCCCCTCGGTCATCAACAATTTGCGGCAGCGGCGCCATATCAACTTCTCTTGTCACCGCCACATTCTGGCTCGGTGGTGACTGACTAGCATTAACAACATGAGTATTGGAAATTGAAGATTGGGGAACAACCTGCGGACTAACACCCACCGAATTAGCAGCAGTTGTGCTTCCCGTTCCTACCACAGTCGCCTCTAAAGTTCTCAGCGTCGAAGCATAAGTTTTTGCTACCCCCTCAGCATTACTTTGCACCTTAACCGGAGTAGGCACATAAGTCTGGGGCAGATACAGCGTAAACTTGCTACCCACGCCTAGCTGACTCACCAAGCGAATCTCCCCATGCAGCAGACGAGCGATTTCCCGGCTAATAGACAAGCCCAACCCAGTACCGCCGTATTTGCGGCTAGTCGTCCCATCCGCCTGCTGGAACGCCTCAAAAATTACCCTCTGCTTATCTCCCGGAATACCAATTCCCGTGTCGCTTACCGAGAAGGCGACTACACACTCGGCACGATTTAGCGCCTCGTGATCCATACTCCAGCCCTCAGTTGCCAACCCGACGTGCAAAGTTACCTGACCCTTATCAGTAAACTTAAAGGCATTAGAAAGCAGATTTTTCAACACCTGTTGCAAACGCTTCGAGTCAGTGTGGATAGCGCGGGGCAAAAACTCGCTCGTCTGGATGATAAAACCAATACCCTTATCCTGCGCTACTTGGCGGAACGTTCGATCCATATAATCTCCCAAGTCCGCAAACACTACTTGGTCGATATCAACTACCATCGTTCCTGACTCGATCTTTGCCAAATCGAGGATGTCATTAATCAGCGACAGCAAATCGGTTCCTGCTGCATGAATTGTTTGTGCAAACTCTACTTGTCGCTTGCTCAAATTGGCGTCGGCATTATCAGCAAGTAACCGAGCTAAAATCAACAAACTATTCAGCGGCGTTCGCAATTCGTGCGACATATTTGCCAGAAACTCAGACTTATATTTAGAAGTCAAAGCCAGTTGTTCGGCTTTTTCTTCCAGCGCCAGCCGTGCTTGTTCGATTTCGCTGTTCTTGCGCTCCACCTCGTGGTTTTGCTGAGATAACAATCGCGCTTTTTCTGCCAACTCTTCGTTGGTTTGCTGCAACTCTTCTTGCTGATTTTTCAACAATTCTTCTGAAGCTTGCAGCGATTTTGCTTGTTGTTCCAGTCGCTTGTTGGTGTCTGTGAGTTCTTTCTGCTGACTTTGCAGTTCTTCGGTCAAAGACTGCGACTGTTTGAGCAACTCTTCAGTACGCATACTCGCCGCGATCGTATTCAACACGATGGCAATGCTTTCAGTCAGTTGGTCGAAGAACGTCAGGTGAATTTCGCTAAAGCGGCGGAAAGATGCTAGCTCGATCACCGCCGTTACCTGCCCTTCAAACAGTACTGGCAAGACGACTACATTTAGAGGTGTGGCTTCTCCCAACCCAGAACTAATTTTTATGTAGTCGTAGGGTACTTCAGTCAGCAAAATCCGCTCTTTTTCCAGGGCGCATTGTCCCACCAGACCTTCACCCATATGGAACTGGTTCGCTAAATGCTTGCGCTCTCGGTAAGCATATGTACTAACCAGTTTCAAGATTGGCTGACCGACGCCAGCCGTATCCATTAGATAGAAGACACCGTGCTGCGCGGACACTAGGGGAGTTAGCTCAGATAAAATTAACTTCGAGACAGTCTCCAAGTCTCGCTGACCCTGCAACATCCGGGTAAACTTGGCTAAGTTCGTCTTCAGCCAGTCTTGTTCCGTATTCTTCTGCGTGGTTTCGCGCAGATTGGCAATCATCTGGTTGATGTTGTCTTTCAGGATGGCAACTTCACCCTGCGTTTCAACGGAAATAGATCGGGTCAGGTCGCCCTTGGTAACGGCTGTAGCTACTTCAGCGATCGCTCGTACCTGTGTAGTCAGGTTTGCCGCCATCGCGTTCACGTTGTCCGTCAAATCTCGCCAAGTTCCCGCAGCACCAGGCACCTTCGCCTGACCGCCCAACTTACCTTCAATCCCCACCTCACGCGCCACGCTTGTCACCTGATCGGCAAACGTCGCCAGAGTGTCAATCATCTCGTTAATCGTATCGGCCAAAGTCGCAATCTCGCCCTTAGCCTCCAACGCCAACTTGCGTTTCAAGTCGCCATTTGCCACCGCCGTAACCACGCGAGCGATATTACGCACTTGGGCTGTCAAGTTACCCGCCATCGAGTTCACGCTGTCTGTCAAGTCCTTCCAGGTTCCGGCAACTCCCTTCACCTCTGCTTGACCGCCCAGCTTACCTTCCGTTCCCACTTCGCGGGCAACCCTGGTTACTTCACTCGCAAACGAGTTTAGCTGATCCACCATGATGTTTATGGTGTTTTTCAGCTCTAAGATTTCCCCTTTTACATCTACGGTGATTTTCTTAGACAAGTCGCCATTCGCCACCGCCTTAGTAACTTCGGCGATATTTCGCACTTGTCCTGTCAGATTCCCCGCCATCAAGTTCACGTTGTCTGTCAGGTCTTTCCAGGTTCCGGCAACTCCCCGGACATACGCTTGACCGCCCAACTTACCTTCCGTACCCACCTCTTTCGCAACCCGCGTTACTTCACTCGCAAAAGAGTTAAGCTGATCGACCATGATGTTGATGGTATTCTTCAGCTCTAAAATTTCCCCTCGCACATCTACAGTGATTTTCTTCGAGAGGTCGCCCATTGCCACCGCCGTCGTCACTTCGGCAATGTTTCGCACTTGGGCTGTCAGATTGCCTGCCATCAAGTTTACGTTGTCGGTCAGGTCTTTCCAGGTTCCGGCAACTCCCTTCACCTCGGCTTGCACGCCCAGCTTCCCTTCCGTTCCCACCTCTCGCGCCACCCTAGTTACTTCACTGGCGAAGGAACTAAGTTGATCCACCATGATGTTGACGGTGTTCTTCAGTTCTAAGATTTCGCCTTTTACGTCTACGGTGATTTTCTTGGATAAGTCGCCGTTAGCTACAGCCGTTGTAACTTCGGCGATGTTTCGCACTTGGGCTGTCAAGGAACCTGCCATGAAGTTCACGCTGTCGGTCAGATCCTTCCAGGTTCCGGCAACACCGCGCACTTCGGCTTGACCGCCTAATTTACCATCTGCGCCCACCTCGCGGGCTACCCTGGTTACTTCACTCGCGAAGGAGTTTAGCTGGTCAACCATCGTGTTGATGGTCTTTTTCAGCTCTAAGATTTCGCCGCGTACATCTACAGTAATTTTCTTAGAAAGGTCGCCGTTAGCGATCGCGGTCGCAACTTCGGCAATGTTTCGCACCTGTCCTGTCAGGTTGCCTGCCATCGAGTTCACGCTGTCGGTCAGGTCTTTCCAGGTTCCAGCAACTCCTCGCACTTCTGCTTGCACGCCGAGTTTGCCTTCCGTTCCCACCTCTCGCGCTACCCTAGTTACCTCACTAGCAAAGGAGTTTAGCTGATCCACCATCGTGTTGACGGTGTTTTTCAGCTCTAGCATCTCTCCTTTTACGTCTACTGTAATTTTCTTGGATAAGTCGCCGTTAGCTACAGCCGTCGTGACGGCGGCGATATTTCGCACCTGCGCTGTCAAAGACCCTGCCATAAAGTTCACGTTGTCGGTCAAATCTTTCCAAGTTCCGGCAACTCCCCGCACTTCGGCTTGACCGCCCAACTTACCTTCCGCGCCCACTTCGCGGGCAACCCTAGTTACCTCACTAGCAAACGAGTTTAGCTGATCCACCATCGTGTTGACGGTGTTTTTCAGTTCTAAGATTTCGCCTTTTACGTCTACTGTAATTTTCTTGGATAAGTCGCCATTAGCTACAGCCGTTGTAACTTCAGCGATGTTTCGCACCTGGGATGTCAGGTTGCCTGCCATCGAATTCACGCTATCGGTCAAGTCTTTCCAAGTTCCGGCGACTCCCTTCACTTCTGCTTGACCGCCCAGTTTGCCGTCGGTACCCACTTCGCGGGCTACCCTAGTTACTTCAGAGGCGAAGGAAGAAAGCTGATCCACCATGATGTTGAGGGTGTTTTTCAGCTCTAAGATTTCGCCTTTTACATCTACAGTAATTTTCTTAGAAAGGTCGCCATTAGCGATCGCTGTCGCAACTTCGGCGATATTTCGCACTTGTCCTGTCAGATTCCCTGCCATCAAGTTCACGTTGTCGGTCAAATCTTTCCAGGTTCCGGCAACTCCTTTCACCTCGGCTTGCACGCCCAGTTTTCCTTCCGTTCCCACCTCGCGGGCCACCCTGGTTACTTCGCTCGCAAAGGAAGAAAGCTGATCCACCATGATGTTTATGGTGTTCTTCAGCTCTAAGATTTCCCCTTTTACATCTACGGTAATTTTCTTGGATAAGTCGCCGTTAGCTACAGCCGTCGTAACATCAGCGATATTTCGTACTTGGGCTGTCAAGTTACCCGCCATCGAGTTCACGCTGTCGGTCAAGTCCTTCCAGGTTCCGGCAACTCCCTTCACCTCTGCTTGACCGCCCAGCTTACCTTCCGTACCCACTTCGCGGGCTACCCTGGTTACTTCACTCGCAAAGGAGTTTAGCTGATCCACCATGATGTTGATGGTGTTTTTCAGCTCTAAAATCTCGCCTTTTACGTCTACAGTGATTTTCTTAGACAAGTCGCCGTTAGCTACAGCCTTAGTAACTTCGGCGATATTTCGCACTTGTCCTGTCAGATTCCCCGCCATCAAGTTTACGTTGTCGGTCAAATCTTTCCAGGTTCCGGCAACTCCTTTCACCTCGGCTTGCACGCCCAACTTACCTTCAGTTCCAACCTCGCGGGCTACCCGCGTTACCTCACTAGCAAACGAATTGAGCTGATCTACCATGATGTTGATGGTGTTTTTCAGCTCTAAAATTTCGCCTTTTACGTCTACAGTGATTTTCTTAGACAAGTCGCCGTTAGCTACAGCCGTCGTCACTTCGGCAATGTTTCGCACTTGGGCTGTCAGATTGCCTGCCATCAAGTTTACGTTGTCCGTCAGGTCTTTCCAGGTTCCGGCAACTCCCTTCACCTCGGCTTGCACGCCCAACTTACCTTCCGTTCCCACCTCTCGCGCCACCCTGGTTACTTCGCTTGCAAAGGAACCAAGCTGCTCCACCATTGTGTTGACTATTTGGGCGGTTTGCAAAAATTCGCCTTTGAGGGGTCTGCCTTCGATTTCTAGAGCGATGGTTTGAGATAAGTCGCCATTGGCTACAGCGCGGATGACGTGGGCTGTTTCGGCCATAGGCTGAACTAAATCGGTAATGAGGGTATTTACCGAATCAACGCACGCTGTCCACGAGCCTCTGGCGGCTCCCAGTGAGGCTCGCTGGGCTATTTTTCCTTCTTTACCAACAACTGTGCTGATCCGCTTGAACTCCTCGACCATCCTTTCGTTCATCTCGATGATGTCGTTGAGGGTGTCGCATATTTTCCCACCCAGGCCAGTCTGGTCTATAGGCATCCGCGCTGTAAAGTCACCTTTTTTCACAGCAACCAGAGTTTCTAGTAGCTGTGTTATATCCAACTGATTATTCTGACTGTCCTGGGTTACTTGTTCAGTTGTCATATTTTTTCCTACTTGAAATTATTTTTAGTTACTTTTTCTGATAAAGAGGATGCTGGGGAGTTCTTAACCCTAGAAGCAGGCGATCGCCCCACTAAGGGCAATTTTCGGTTACTCAATTGGGTAGATGAATTTTAAGATAACATCTGAAAACAAAAGACGCTCAAATCCGCACGCCTTGAAATTCTTACTCCAGCGTAATAGTGAATAGCCTGCATAACCGGATGTAAAATTTGACGATTCATGATTTGTAACATTTGCCTAAATATAGGTATTTAGACTGGTGTATAGCGAGTCGTACCCCAACTTAAATACAACAGCCCTACCTAGCCTAATATCTAACGTCTTACTTTTGGTAGATGCGCTATTTTTTAAACCTTATCTACCTTTTAGCAAACTTGCGTTGCTTAACTTTTCACAAACAATACTTGCACATCTTTCCAAACTTGACGCAGGGTTATTGGAACTGACGATCTAGGAGTTTTCAGAGGGAATTAGCAATCACCACTTACAAATTACAACGGCCAATGCCTAAGTGCCAATTTTAATGATGAATCTGTAAATTCAATAGATAATGACCCATCTGGACTTTTTCTGACCATAGTTCGTATTCCAAATGTAGAGAAACGGGCAAGGGGCCACCTTCTAAGATCAGTTTGCGGGTATAGTTACGCATGCGTAATGGGGCATTTCCCCTAGCTGACTCGCTGTGCAACCAATAGCGGCTGATGCCATAAATGCCAGTTTCCCAAAGGTGACGATAACTGGTTTTGCCATTTCCCTGCATTGTCATAATCACCCGATAAGGCGAAAGTTCCAGCCACAAAAGTCGGGGGCTGTTATCGGGTGGCTGTGCGGACACGTCTGGTGTCTCGTCAGGTTCTGGCTCTCTGTCGGGAATGCCTGGTTCAGTCAACAGCAGGTGAAACCGCTCTTTGTCTTTTTGATATAGGGTGGCAGAGGTTTCGATGGTAGACCAGAAGGGTAAGTCTGTAGATACCATCGATAGACAAACGGGCCTGCGGTGATGCGTGAGCATACAAGGTGATATTTGGAAGGGACAAATCAAGCATAACTCTACCGCTTATCCCAAGTATGAGGAGGCTGCCCACCATATGCTTAATCTTGGGGGTGTAGGTGAGATATAAAAAATTTTTCCAGGGGGCTTGTCAAATCCTATATGGTACGGCTATGATTACAAAGGTGTTGAAAAACGCCGAATTGACAATCCTCAGTAGCTCAGTGGTAGAGCGATCGACTGTAAGGAACACGAGCAATTAGGGTGTTAGCCTATATTGCAAAACCTAGCAGCGCTGCTCGGTAACGAGTAGTGGAAAATCGGGTGAATTCAAGGAAACCGCAGCACTTAAGGTGGCGGCAATCTTGAGCCAAGTCTGGCGAAAGGCAGTGGGTTTCCACAGTAGCCAGAAAGGTGCAGAGACTAAAGATGAGGAGCCTATCCGATAAATCTTATAGCGCCCGACATCCCAAATAGGCAGTAAGCCTGTAAAACAAAGGGATGATGAAATAGTCCACCCTCTGCGGAAACGTAGGGACAAGTGTAATCGATTGGTCGCTGGTTCGAATCCGGCCTGGGGAGTTTAAAAATTTTGGATTTTAGATTTTAGATTTTGGATTGAAGAGGCAATCTAAAGTTTAAGTATTAAAATTTAAAATCCACAAAAATGATGCCCAAAGAAGCATATTTGGAAGATACGCTGGTTAGAAATTGGTTAGAGTTGTGGTCGCTTGACCCAACGGTGACGTTCCTGAATCATGGATCGTTTGGTGCTTGCCCGATAAAAGTGCTAGAAGCACAGCAGAAATTGCGATCGCGTTTGGAACACGAACCCGTAAGGTTTTTTGAGCGAGAGTTTGAGCAGTTGCTAGATGAGTCGCGGGAGGAACTGGCTCGCTTTGTGGGTGCTGACACAGAGGATCTGGTGTTTGTCCCGAATGCAACAACAGGAGTGAATGCAGTATTGCGATCGCTTGCCTATAATTCTCCTAGCGGCTCCTCAGTAATCTTCCAACCAGGCGACGAATTGCTGACAACCGACCAAGAGTATAACGCTTGCCGTAACGCGCTTGATTTTGTTGCCAGTTGTACTGGTGCGCGTATCGTCGTGGCGACTGTACATTTCCCGATTGAATCGCCGGATCGAATAGTTGAAACAGTCTTAGAGAAAGTTTCGCCAAGAACAAAGCTGGTACTGCTAGATCATATAACCAGCAAAACAGGGCTAATATTTCCTATCCAGCAGCTTGTAAGCGAGTTAAAAAAACGGGGTATAGACACCCTTATAGATGGTGCCCATGCGCCAGGAATGCTATCGCTAAACCTCCGCGATATTGGCGCTACTTATTACGCGGGCAATTGCCATAAGTGGTTGTGTGCGCCAAAGGGAGCAGCCTTTTTATATGTTGAAAAGAGCAAGCAGTCAGAAATTCGCCCGCTAACAATTAGTCACGGTGCAAATTCGCCTCGCACTGACAAGTCGCGTTTTCACCTGGAATTTGACTGGATGGGCACAGACGATCCAACAGCTTATATGTGTGTGGCGGAATCTATCCGATTTATGGGTTCGCTTTTGGCGGGTGGATGGCCAGAATTAATGCAGCGAAATCGCACAATGGTATTAGAGGCAAGAAAGATGCTGTGCGATAAGCTGGGCATAATGCCACCGTGTCCCGATGAAATGATAGGTTCGCTGGCGGTTGTGCCTTTGCCAGACGATTCGCATTTGTATCAAGATGGTGAACAACCGCCAGGAATGACTGCGCTACAAGATGCCTTATTTAAGTGGTTCAATATTGAGGTACCAG
This sequence comes from Microcoleus sp. FACHB-831, assembly GCF_014695585.1. Taxonomy (NCBI): domain Bacteria; kingdom Bacillati; phylum Cyanobacteriota; class Cyanophyceae; order Oscillatoriales; family Microcoleaceae; genus Microcoleus; species Microcoleus sp. FACHB-831. The sequence continues at coordinate 20,362 of NZ_JACJON010000075.1, forward strand.
TGTTTTACTGGCCTGCTTTTCCTAAGCAAATGATGCGAATTTCTGCTCAGTTGTACAACACACCAATGCAGTATGAATATTTGGCTCAGTCGCTCAACGAATTAATAGCATAGTTTAGTTCTATTGTTGATAACAATAGATTATCAATTATGGAATATAAACGGCAAACCTTAGAACTGAGGTAATTAGCTTTATTGGTATAGCAGGTAACACAACAACTTCCCAAATATGGGCATTTTGCTATGCTAAAAATATTTTGTGGTTCTTATAATTCTTTTTACTACTTTAGAAAGATGTCAACTTACGGCGTTAAAAGTTAAGCACATCATTTGATTGACAAAGCTGACAAATGTAGACCGTCTAAAAATTTGCTTTTCAGTAAATTTACTGATATTTCTGCTGATAGAAAATCGATAAAAAAATTTTAATGTATTTTGGCTTAAATTATACGTTTTATCCTAAGTATTTCTGTTAGTTACGCTATTGAATTGGTAAAACCAATATCGATGTGACACTTTACATTCCGTAACGCGCCAGCAGAAACTGTTAGCGTCGGGTAGTTAATAATCTGGATAGATTTTCAGGGTGCATTATGAATAGAACTCATTTGGTTGCCTTAGCTACCATTAGCTTTGGCGCGACTGTAATGGGCTACGTTAAACCAGTCTCATTGTTACAGGGCGATATTGCTTTGGCAGTCTGCACAGCTTTTAGCATTAATTCGTCTGTTTGCAACGGTAACTTTGAAACGTCTTCTGGGAGTGCAATTGCTGCCAACCCAATACCTACACAAGGGGATGGTAAAGAAGTTGCTCCAGACAGCAAATCTAGCATGGAAAAGCTTACTGAACTGACAGATTATTGTAATTCTGGAACGATAACGAAGACAGTCCGAGGAATAGACACAGACGGCAGAATTTACAACGTTTATTATGACTTTAGTCGGGGTAGCGAGAAGATTAATCCTACAGCCTGCGGTCGAGAGTATTGGATTGCAGTAGAGGGGAGCGATCGCAACTACGGAATTGTATTTGTTTACCTCGTCGATGGGCAAAAAAATCGGGTTTATCCAGGTCGTTATGTAGAAACTATTAACGGGGATATCACTACTTGGAATGGGAATACAACGAACCCTCAACTCCGCAGAACTCAGCCGCAGCTAAGTAAAATGCCCGGAACGCGAGTCAGCGTTCAAGGACAAGGATCGCAACAAGCTGTTCCTACTCCGAGGACGACAGAAGGCGGCTCGCCAAATTCTAACCCAAGCTCTACACAAGGCAATAGGCAAAACAGCTCGGAAAATTCCAAACCAAGCTCTAGACAAGGCAATAGGCAAAGCGGGTCGCAAAGTTCTAAACCAAGCTCTACACAAGGCAATAACGGCAATCCTCCCAAAAGAAATGGTAATACCCCTCCCACAACACTACTTTCTAAAGTAGTCGGTACTGGAGTAGCTGCAAGCTGCACGGAAGCTGCATTCATTACAGCTTTAACTGGCGGCGGTAGTATTACTTTCAAATGCGGTTCCAGTCCTATAACAATTAGAGTTACGGAGAAATTAATTTCTGCTAACACAATTATTGATGGAGGTAACTTAGTTACCCTAAGTGGTGGAGGAACGAACCGCATCTTCAAGACCGCAGACAATTACATCGAACTCACCGTTAAAAACCTAACTATTGCTAACGGCTACACTACGGAAGACGGTGGCGGAATTTTTCTCGGCTACCGAGGCAAATTAACTGTGATTAACTGCAAATTCAATAACAACAAATCCACCAAGAACACAGCAGATAGTGGAGGCGGTGCTATTTTCAGCAAAAGTGAAAGTACACTTACTGTGGATAACAGTACCTTTACCGGAAACCAAGCTGCCAACGCAGGCGCAATCTACAACTTACTTAGCAACTTAACTGTTACTAACAGTACTTTCACAGGTAATAAAGCAGTTAATTCAACGCCTGCTGGTAGTGGTGGTGCTATAGCAATAGATGGTGCAAATCCCACTGGTAACACTGGAAAAATCCAAATAACTAATAGCAAGTTTGTTGACAACACTGGTATTTTTCAGGGAGGGGCAATCTCTGTCCAACTGTACAATAGCGACGCTATGACAATCGACCAATCAACCTTTAGTGGCAACAGTATCACGGGAACTGGATCTCAAGGGTTTGGTGGTGCGATATTTCATACCAGCGACCAGAAGAACTACAGCCGACTCACTATAACCAACAGCACCTTTTCTAGTAATACTGCCAGCAATCAAGGCGGTGGTATTTGGACTGGTAATGGCGCCATCGTAAATATTACCAATAGCACCATATCAGGCAATAAAGCTGAGAGTTCTAGCGGGTTAAGTGGTACAGGTGGGGGTATTATGAGAACGTCAGGCAGGATCAACCTAACCAATACCACGATCGCTAACAATTATGCTGGATTCCAAGGCGGTGGAATTATTGGCAATACATCGGTAACGCTGAAAAATACCATCATCGCCAACAATAAAGCTTACAATGGGGGCAAGGGCTGGAATATCAAAAATAATTGTGGGGATCAAATGACTAACGGTGGCAATAACCTACAATATCCCGCTAGAAATTTGAACGATACAAGTGACAAAGACTGCGTTAGTGGTATCAAAACAGCCGATCCCAAACTAGGTTCGCTTGCTAATAATGGCGGCTCTACTCAGACTATGGCGCTATTGAGTGGTAGCGCAGCTCTTAACGCAGGTAACAATTCTACCTGCCCGACAACCGATCAACGTGCAGTTACAAGACCGCAGTACGTTACGTGCGATATCGGGGCTTTTGAATTTAAGTAGTTGGGGTCTAAAATATATTAGGAATGCGGATGGACGGAAAATAATGTTTTGAGTGTTGAGGGCGTTGTGCTATTAGGAATTAGGGCAACTCAACACTCAAAACTTATAACTCTTTAACAGCAGGTAGCTTTAGTTCTCGCCCGCGCCACGTCCAGCCCCAACCTGTTTCTGTTTTTATGACTGAGGCTAGAGCGATCGCCGCCACTAGCGCCCCCCCCATACCACTCAGCCACCAATACTTTGGCGGACACTGGGAAATTTTGGCTCCTTCCACGCGCAGGTTGTACTGTAACCAAATCCCAATTAGCGACAAACCTATTGTCAGAAAATCAAGCAAATTCAGGTTACTAAAAAAGCACTTACCCAAGAAAAGCGCCAACCCCAGCCAGGGAACCGGGTAAACCATCACCATAATAAAGGCTAGGTAGACCATAAGCCATACACTACGCTGGGCACCCAGATACAGATTTTTCGTCCAGCCCTCCCAAAGTGCCCCCCAAGACCGATACATCCGCACGGAGGCTATATCTGGTCGTGGTGCATATTGCAGCTTTAGACCAGCTTGTTTGACCCGTCGCGCCAGTTCCACATCTTCGACAACTTCACCAGCAACCGCGCGGTGTCCACCAATTTTGTCGTAGGCTGAACGGCGAAACAGCATGAACTGCCCAGAGGCAAAGGTTGTTTCAGAGTTGCGATCGCTAACGCAGGCAAAATCAAAGCAAACTGCTAGATGATTGAACATCACTGGCTGCACCAGCCACTCTGCCCAACACTCACACACCAGCGCTGGCGCACAGCTGAGTAAATCAATTTGTTCTTGCTGGGCTATTTGAATAACTTTTTCAATTGCTCCCTCTTTGAGGCGCACATCGGCATCAATAAACAGCAAAAACTCTCCCTGTGCCAGTTCTGCACCCTGAGTGCAAGCCCAGTTTTTGCCTACCCATGTATCGCCTGCTGGTCTAGTTTGCCCCGCAATAACTTTCAGCCGCTCGGTCCCGTTGTTTTGCTGTAAATAGTCTGCTAGAGCATAGGTTTCATCTGTCGATTGGTCGTCCACCACCAAGACTTCCACCTGTGGCGAGGGGAGATCTGAGGAGATGCCCTCTTGAGAAAGGGGGGGTTCTAGCAAAGGGGTGCTGTTTAAGACAGCGATCGCGCACGAGTGAATATTATCTGCCTCGTTGTAGGCAGGGATAATGACGGATACGCGATCGCCCGCTAGCCTGGGGTTAGCTGCCCCCACAAATGAACGCAGAGTGTTAGCTCCAGCTATAGATTGCCGCAGTTTGGACGAATATATCGCCGACACCACCAGAGAAAAAATCAGAATTATAAACAAACTTTTTTAACCGCCCGCGATTATCTTCACAAAGAATTTAGAATCGTTGCGTATAATTTGTACAGGAATCTTCGTATTCTTGTAAAGGTTTTTCTCAAACCATTACAAACACTGTAGCCCAAACCCTTTAGCGATGCCCCGGATACTCGTCATCGACGACGACGCTGCCATCTCAGAATTAGTCACCATCAATTTAGAGATGGCTGGATACGATGTCAGCCAAGCCGAAGACGGCATTAAAGGTCAGGCACTGGCTTTGCAACTGCTGCCCGATTTGATTATGCTCGACCTGATGCTGCCCAAAGTAGATGGCTTTACCGTCTGCCAACGCCTGCGTCGGGATGAGCGCACAGCCGATATTCCAGTCTTAATGTTGACAGCTTTAAGCCAAACTTCAAATAAGGTAGACGGCTTTAATGCTGGTGCTGACGATTACCTGACTAAGCCCTTTGAAGTGCAAGAAATGCTGGCGCGGGTGCGGGCGTTACTGCGACGCACCGACCGTATACCTCAAGCCGCCAAACACGCCGAAATCTTGAGCTATGGCCCTTTGACGCTCGTACCGGAACGATTTGAGGCTATTTGGTTCAATCAGACTGTGAAACTGACCCACTTGGAGTTTGAGCTACTGCACTGCTTGCTCCAGCGTCACGGTCAAACTGTTTCTCCTAGCGAAATACTTAAGGAAGTTTGGGGCTATGACCCAGACGATGATATTGAAACGATCAGGGTTCACATCAGGCACTTGAGAACCAAACTCGAACCCGAACCGCGTCACCCGCGCCATATTAAAACAGTCTACGGTGCAGGCTACTGTCTGGAGTTACCCAGCAGCGAACAAATCACTGCCGACGTTGGTTAAAAGCCAAAAATAAAAAGGCAAAAGAAATACACAAGCTCCTTTCTTTTGCCCTCGTTCCCAGGCGGGAGCCTGGGATTGCTTTTTAGTTTTTACTTTTGTTAGGGAGCTAAAGCACTACCCCGCAGCAAGCTGCCGATGGTCTTAGCTGTAATCTTCAACTGAATCAAGGGATTAGCCGGGACAACGGTTTTGTAGAGATAGCTATCAAATGTCAGCTTCTGCACATCCTCGTCAGCGCACATCTCAACAAAGGCTTCCCTCGTGGCGTCTGAGCGATAGAAGACGGTTTGCAGGATATCCAGCACTTTGTAGGTGAGGCCGTACTTTTTATCCCAACGCTTCAGGTAAACTTTGAGATCCGCTTCTGTAGGAATGCGGGTTCCGCCATTGGAAAATTCCACAATGGTTTCCGCGCACATCCGAGCAGACTTGGCAGCAAAGTAAATTCCTTCGCCAGAAGATTTGGTAACAGTTCCGGCGGCGTCTCCCACTAGGGCGACTCTACCGACAACGCGGCGGGGTCTGGGATGTTCGGGAATTGGGTGAGCTTCTACTTTGATAATTTCGCCGCCCATTAGTTTCTTGGCAGCCCTAGCGCGGATACCCGCTTGCAACTGCTTGATGCTGGCTTGGTTGACGCGCATCGTACCAGTGCCAACGGCTACGTGGTCGTATTTGGGGAATACCCAGGCGTAGAAGTCGGTAGAAACGTCGTCACCGACGTACATTTCTGCCAAGTCGTTGTAGTAAGCCATTTTGTCTTCTGGCAGGCGAATGCGCTCTTGGAAAGCGATCGCGTAGTTGTAATCGCCAGCGTCTATGGCTTTAGCAACCCGAGAATTCGCGCCATCTGCCCCAATCACCAAATCAGCTTGCAGCGTTTTGGCGGTTCCTACAAGGCTACCATCCGAATGATCGGCATAGTGGATGGTGTAGGGGTCTTTATTATTGGTGGGGATTTCCAGTTTGTGAACTGTGCCATTAATCAGCTTTGCGCCTAATTTGGCAGCGCGATCGCGCATGAACCCGTCGAGAATTTCCCGGCGGCACATCCCGATATATTCATTGTCGTTGCGGATGTTGATATCAACTTCCACATTTGATGGTGAGATCATCTTCATTTTTCTCACCTGGCGGTCAATGATATGGGGAGGGAGGTCAAACTCACTCACCATACACAGCGGGATTGCACCCCCACACGGCTTTGCATTGTCTAACTTGCGTTCAAAAAGGTAAGTTTCAATACCGGCTTTTGCTAAAGTTTCGGCAGCTGAGGAGCCTGCCGGACCCGATCCAACAACAGCAACCCGTAGTGTCAAAGGTCCTCTCCCAATTATCTTACGGCTACAAGGTGTGATGTTATCACGGACTTCCCGTTCTCTTGACACCAATTTTCTGAGATGCAATAGACCTTAACACATGCATCCCTTAATCTCGGTTGCTGCGCTTGTAGCTGATATCGACAACCCCAGAAGTTTGCGATCGCTACCACGCAGCATGAACGCTCATTTCTTCGATTCAGCAATTAGGCAAATCGCCACTACATCTATTAGCGGCTATCAAAAGTACATTTCCCCCCGAAAAGGCTTTTCTTGCGCCCATAGGTTACTCTACAAGAGCGAATCGTGTTCTCACTATGTCAAACGCATTGTCGCAGAACAAGGATTAGCCGCAGCTCTCAAAGCATCCCGCCAACGGTTCCAAGATTGTCGAGAGGCTAACCAAATTTTGAGAGCCAGGTACAACAGATATACCTATGCCAGCCAGAACCGCGAAGAGGAGCAAGAACGAAACAAACTAAAGAAAAATAATACTCACTACTCTAACGATTGCAGTAATTGTTCTAGTGGAGATTGCGACGCTATCGCAGCTTGCTGCACAACAGATCCCGGAGATTGCGGTACGCCAGATTGCGGAGATTGCAATACTGGAATTGACTGTGGAACCATAGATTGCGGCTCTGGGCTAGATTGTGGAACCGTAGATTGCGGCTCTGGGCTAGATTGTGGAACCATAGATTGCGGGGGTTGCGGTTAGCACAAGTTTACTTAACATAAACGCATATTTCATGGTATAAAACTACAGTAAACTCGTAGGCTAACCGGAGATTGATTGCAGTACATAAACTTGTGGCTGTATTCAAACTATCGGTAGTCTTAGTTTTGTTGCAGTTAAATATCTTTGTAAGTTAACTACTAGAGAGGGCGTTGAAAGTGGGCATATTAGTTGAAAATGTATCCAAGGATTTCGGAAGCTTCAAAGCGGTTGACCAAGTTGACTTAGAGATTAAAAGTGGCTCTCTGGTAGCCTTATTAGGGCCATCGGGTTCGGGAAAATCGACCTTGTTGCGGCTGATTGCGGGTCTAGAGATGCCAGATAAGGGCAAAATCTGGCTTACGGGCAAGGATGCTACCTATCAGAGCGTTCAAGATCGCAATATCGGGTTTGTGTTTCAACACTATGCGCTGTTCAAACACCTGACAGTACGGAAGAATATTGCCTTTGGCTTAGAAATTCGCAAGACGCCGCCAGCGAGAGTGAAGGCAAGGGTAGAAGAATTGCTGGATTTAGTGCAGTTAACCGGGCTGGGCGATCGCTACCCGTCACAGCTATCCGGCGGTCAAAGACAGCGGGTTGCCCTCGCTAGAGCTTTGGCAGTAGCACCAGACGTTTTGCTTTTAGATGAACCCTTTGGCGCATTAGATGCCAAAGTCCGGAAAGACTTAAGATCGTGGTTGCGGCGCCTGCACGATGAAGTTCACGTTACTACAGTTTTTGTCACCCACGATCAAGAAGAGGCGATGGAAGTAGCTGATGAAATCGTGGTGATGAACAAAGGTCGTGTCGAACAAGTGGGGACGGCAGCACAAATTTATGACAACCCAGCCACAGCATTTGTAATGAGTTTCATTGGCCCCGTCAACGTGCTGCCAAGCACATCTCGCATTTTCCAAGAAAATGGATTTGATTCTGCTAATCCCGAAATTTTCCTGCGTCCTCAAGATGTTTTGGTAGACACGAAGCCAAACGGCAGCACGGTTCCTGCCAGAATCAGCCGCATAATTCATCTAGGTTGGGAGATTCAGGCAGAATTAACTTTGGAAGATGGTCAGGTGGTAAACGCACAGATCGCACGCGACAAGTTTGATGAGTTAAAGTTAGAGCCTCAACAGCGGGTTTATGTTAAGCCAAAGGATGCTAGATCTTTCCCGCTTTATTATGAAATCTAGCTTTTTTGTGGGGCCGGGAGCTTCCCGGTCCCACAAAAAAAGTTTTAAGCGTCCATCTTTTTTACGGTATAACTTCTTTGAACAGCAACTTCACCAATTTCATTGCTGTTAACTCGGTTAGATCTTCCTGCTTGACGCTGCTGGTGTTCAAGCATTGATTTATTGCTTGCGTTGGCTAATTCTTCGGGCGTGCATTTAAACAAACGAAGGGCTTCTAAGTATTTTTGAACAGTCATCGTTGGTGGAGTACGGCCTGCCTCCCAGTTCCGCACGCTTGTTTCACTTATTGCAAGCCTGAATGCAACTTCTATACGGCTCAACCCTGCACGCTTTCTCAGGGCTTGCATATCCATAGTTAAAAAACTCCCTTGCTAAAACTTAATAATGAGTTTAGCAAATTTATTGACAGGAAATATCCAAAGGAATAAAATTAAATTAATCAAATGACAAAGCGATCGCCTTCGGTCCTGCAAAACTAAGGCGATCGCTAATAAATAAACTAAAAAATCCCATTAATTGGGATAACAACGATCATGTTAACAAAAATAGAATTAATTAAGCAACATCAAAACTGCGAGTATCAAAGTTGCCCAAGCGCACCGAAAATTGTTATAGAGTCGGAGGTGCTGCCGGATTTAGCCAGGTTTGTGACAGCAGAAGCGATCGCCCTACACCTGGAACTAGATCTGCAACAAATTAAAGAAATACGTTGCTGGCGTTACGTGATGTTAGTTGTAGCGCAAGGCATCACCACATTTGTCAGTTACGCCGACATTCCACCAATTTTGGGAGTAGCAGCACCCACAGGTAAAGATATGCTTGTGTGGCGCAAGCGTTGGAAGCAACACGCGCAAAAAGCGCCGGAATTTTGGGTAAATTTTTACGCGGGTAAGTTTAGGCAATCTCGCACCGCAGCAGAAATGTACAGATGGGGACAACTGGTGAAGGCGATAAAATTTGGCTTGACCCAAGCCGCCGTGCAGTGCCTGAATAGCTTTTATGCGGCAGAGAAATATGCCTTTGGGCATTTTTGAGGGCTGGTGACAAATACAAGATATGCCTGATGGATCGGTTCCCTAGTTGGAAAATTTAATTGCCAGTCAGCCAGTCTCACCAGGAAATGCCGATCCACTATAGTGAGGATGCTTCGTCAGGCATATATTTGTATAGCTGCACTTCTTTGGAAACATCTCAACCTTATGAACTGGTTTCGCTTGTCCGTCAGCAAGTGGCGATCGCTTGTAAAATTCATCGGTTTGTTCTGTCTTTGCTTGGTTGTAGCCATTAGCTGCGGGAGGCGTCCAGATGCTACTACGCCAAGCGGTTCTCCTAGCGCCGCCACAAGCACGGGCGACGGTCGCATTACCATCGGTACGACACTGAAGCCGCGAATACTCGACCCAGCAGAAGCATATGAACTGCGATCGCTAGGGTTCGTGCATAACATGAGCGATCGCCTCTATACCTACGAACCAGGCAGCACGACACTCAAACCCCAATTAGCTACTGCCTTACCTAAAATTAGCGCCGATGGTTTGACTTACACCATCCCCATACGCCAAGGAGTTATCTTCCACGATGGCACGCCCTTCAACGCCGCAGCAATGGCGTTTTCCCTGCAACGCTTTATCGAAAATAAAGGTAAACCATCCTTCTTGCTAGCTGATACGGTTGACTCCTTAAAAGCAACTGGAGAGTATGAGTTAACCATCAAACTCAAAAAGCCATTTGCTGCCTTTCCGTCCTTGCTGGCATTTAGCGGCACTTGTGCAGTTTCTCCCAAGGCTTACAAAATTGGGTTAAATAAGTTTGAGCCGAATACATTTGTAGGAACTGGCCCTTACAAATTGGCAAGCTATGGCACTGATTCGCTGCGGTTTGATTTGTTTGACAAATATTGGGGAGACAAACCAGCAAATCAGGGCGTTAACGTGCAAATATTTGCCAACAATGCTGCAAATTTGTTTAATGCCTTCAAAACTGGTTCTGTGGATATTGCCTATTTGTCCCTCGATCCAGACCAGATTCGTACCTTAGAACAGGGAGCCACTAGCGGCGGCTATCAATCAATTTCGGCTCAGGGTAGCGTAGTTAGCTTTTTGGTACTTAATGTCAGACAAAAGCCTTTAGATAACCCAATTGTGAGACAGGCGATCGCGGCAGTTATCAATCGACCGCTGCTAAAAGATCGGGTTCTCTACGGCCAAGCCGAATCGCTTTACAGCATGATACCCACAACATTTGATGTTTCCACGCCACTGTTTAAAGACAAGTATGGTGATGGCGACACTGCAAAAGCGAAACAGTTGCTTGAACAAGCTGGGTATTCGGCAACCAATCCCCTGAAGGTGCAAATGTGGTATCCATCGGAATCGCCTACTCGCAGGCTAGCTGCAAGCACGCTCCAGGCACTTGCCGAGCAACAGTTGGGTGGAGTGTTGCAATTTGACGTGCAGACTGTGGATGGCGCAACCTTCTTTAAAGATATTGCCAAGGGTTCCTATCAGACAGCTTTGCTGGACTGGTATCCCGACTTTCTCGATCCAGACAACTACGTGCAGCCGTTTTTGCAGTGTAGCAAGGGGTCAGCAGCCAAGGGGTGTGATGAAGGGGGAAGCCAGACGCAGGGAGCGTTTTACTATAGCGATCGCATCAACCAGCTAATTGACCAAGAGCGCAAGGAGCAAAATCCTGAAGCTCGGAGGAAAATTTTTGCAGAAATTCAAGAGATAGTGGCGAAAGATGTACCTTACGTCCCCTTGTGGCAGAGCAAAGACTATGTGTTTTCCCAAAAAGGTGTGACGGGAGTGGGTATAGAACCAACCCAAACTCTTCCCTACTCGACAATGAAAAAATAGTTCATGGTTCATAGTTCATAGTTGATTGTTCATCGCCATCAACTATGAACTCTTACGTCTTTAATCCAAAATCCAAAATCCAAAATCGGATGTCTCGTTCCAAAGCTCTGCAATATTACATTACTGCTCGTCTGCTGCTAGCTCCCCTGATGCTGTGGACAATTGTCACCCTTGTGTTCTTGCTACTACGAGCGACCCCAGGCGACCCAGTTGACGCCATTTCCAGCGGTCGCCTGTCGGAAAGCGCCAAAGAAACATTGCGACAACAGCTAGGTTTGACAGATCCCCTGTGGGTGCAGTATTTCCGGTATCTGGGAGATTTGCTGCGTCTGGATTTGGGCACTTCCTTAAGCAGTGGCGCACAGTCGATTTGGGGGGAGATTTGGAAATACTTCCCAGCGACAGTAGAATTGGCATTTTTTAGTATGGCGATCGCCTTCATTGTAGGTGTCGGCGTCGGCACAATTTCTGCTTCCCGTCCCGGCACAGTTCTAGACGCTGGAGGACGACTTTTTGGCATCATCACCTACTCGCTTCCCATTTTTTGGGTAGGGATGATTCTGCAATTGATTTTCTCCGTCGGGCTGGGGTGGTTTCCCCTCGGAAACCGCTTCCCACCAAACTTACCAGCGCCGCAGGGTTTTACTGGTCTTTACATTATTGATAGTCTACTAAGCTTTAACTTCAGTCAGGTTTTCACCTCGCTGTACCATCTTGCCCTTCCCAGTTTGACTCTGGGAATTCTTCTAAGCGGCATTTTCGAGCGAATTGTGCGAGTAAACCTCAAGCAAACGCTAAAAGCTGATTATGTAGAAGCAGCTAGAGCCAGAGGAGTTCAAGAATCGCGTATTTTAATGGCTCATGCCCTGAAAAATGCCATGATTCCAGTTATTACTGTCTTGGGGCTAACGCTAGCATCTTTGCTGGGGGGCGCAGTTTTAACCGAAGTAACATTTTCTTGGCCTGGTTTAGGAAGTCGGCTGTATCAAGCCATCGGTGAGCGAGATTATCCAGCAGTGCAAGGAATAATGGTATTTTTTGCCGCAATTGTCACCTTCGCTAGTATTGCCATAGATGTTTTAAACGCTTATATAGACCCTCGAATTAGGTACTAAAACAATGCAGACAGCAGAAATACTTTTAACACTTCTGCTGTTCGCAGTTGTCAATTATTACCCCCATCACAGAAGTTAGAATTCTGCACCCAGATAAGCAAGGGAAATTACTCGAAGGCAAAATTTACAAAAAGTATAATGCTGGAGAACTTAGTCTTTTTTCAGTTGCAGACTATTACAAAAGGGTAGAAGTTGGGATTTAGCGCCCAGACGATCGAGTAGAATTAATAGCAGGGCAAATTATTAAGATGGCTCTAAAAAAACAGCGCCTTCTGCGCCAGTAGTCGGAGGTCAGGGTGTTGCTGAGATGCTACGCCCATTAGTTCAATAGTCGAAGTGAGTATTTAAGCTATTAACTGTAAGTTTAGATAAGATAGCTTATATCTCATCTCTATAGAAGCAAGTTATGTTCTAATTAAGGTGTTAGAGAGGTGTTACCTAAGCTGGGGGTGTAATATTATCTCATGTTAAGATTTTCATCTTTGATGGCTGCGATCGCGATCGCCTTTTTGGGACTGCTAGGTGGATGTTCCTCCGAGGAATCTGAACCAGCGCCTACCCCGTCCGCAGTAACTACTAAGCCTAAAAGGTCTAAGACTGCAACACAATCACTATCAGCATCACCATCTCCCCAGAAAGATACCTTTGACGATGCAAGCGACGCCGCCGCCAGTGCCGCAACAATTACTCAATCGGCGAAATCTAAGTACGATTGGGATTTGGTGGCTAGTAAGTGGGAAGAGGCAATTGTTTTGATGAAAGCAGTGCCGTCTTCTAGCAAAAATTACGCTTTAGCTCAGAGAAAGGCCGCAGAGTATCAGAAAAGTTTAGTATTTGCCGCAAAAAAAGCAGGTCGCGCACCCAACGTTTCTTCACCAAAACCATCTGCAACAGCCGGAACTCAACCGAACACCACGCCATCTCCGACAGCCGTAAATAAACCCAAAACCACGCCCCAAGCCTCACCCAAGGCAACTCCACAACCAACCAAGTCTCCTTAGCCAAGGGCGATCGCATCTTCATTGCGCTTATTAATTCTTTACTTTATAAAACTTGGCAAATTTTCTGTTACGCGCAGTCGTCACAAGGGAACTCTAAAGATAAGGTAGTTCACTAGGGGAAGCGGGAATTATGAAATTACGGATTTTTACAAGCATTGTCTTAGCGTTAGCGATCGCCTCTTCAGCTCGCCCAAGTTTATCACAACAGTGGACAAAACCAGCAGTTAAACCACAGGCCAAACTAGCAGTCCAACCCAATCTCAATGCTCAACTCAAGAAAGCTTTATGCCTGCAAGACTGGGGGCGTTCTATCCAAATTCTAGATCGCATGAAGGTTTCTGCGCCTGAGTCCGCTGCTGAAATTTCAACTTATCGACAGCAAATAGAAGGTCTTCAGAGAAGCGGCGCTAAAATACCTAACTGGCCGAGCAATTGTACTGCTACTAATACAGAAAGCACAACTCCGGGTAGCTCTAATGCTGAAGCTAATAAAGCACCAGCAGGTATAGCCCAACCTAACGAAAATCAGTAACAAAAATATATACAAATTAATTAGTATTTTCTAGGAGGGAAAAGGGGTCAAAATAGCAGTTTACTGCTGTGGATGAATGAATATTAGACCATTGACAGACAGCAACCCATTCAACTTCTAACTATAGTCAGTCGCCAAACAAGATTCCTCCTCGAAGCCTTAAAGAATCTCATCCCTTTGGTTAGTCCGGTGGTAGGAGGCTAGCAGCCCTTCAATCCAACTACTCTAGTTTTAGAGGCTAATAGCTAGCTTCTGCCCACCTTGGAGGAAAGCAATATGAAACTAGAAATTCTAGCTACCGCAGCACTATTAAGCACAATATGTTTAGCACCTCCGGCTAAAGCTGAAAAGGTCTCAGATGTCAGTAGGTTAATCGAAACTAGAGAATGTGCAGGGTGTAACCTAGAAGGAGCAGATCTAAGAGATGCTCACTTAATAGGTGCCGATTTAAGAAATGCTAATTTGAAGGGAGCCAATCTAAAAGGTGCAAATTTAGAGGGTGCAGATTTAACGGGTGCTAACCTTGAAGGTGCAAATTTGAGGAAAGTTTTTGCGAGCGATGCTAGCTTGAATGATGCTAATTTGACGGGTGTTAATCTCACCGAAGCGAAGCTTTATAATGCTGAGCTAGATGGTGCTAAATTGGCTGGAGCCGAGTTTTAAACTATACACCTTTGGGTTGCGATCGCAAGTCTACTTACAACACCGCCGCCAGAAGGAACTTTTCTCTTCATAAATAAATAGTGAGAAGAAGAGTGTTGAATTGAATTATTTAACTCAAAACTCCAACCTGAAAACTCAGAAGTATTGCCATTCTCTGGTTAACTTTACTGCGAACTTTGCTGAGTTACGCGGTCAATCTGAGTTGTGAAATAGGTTTCTTGATACTTCAAAGATTTGGCTAATTCCAACCCCTTTTGAAAAAATGTGAGTGCGTCAGAATACTTTTTCTGCTGCACATAAATTTGACCCATTTGGTCATAAGTATTCATCAAACCATAGTAATTGTAAGACTGTTGATCTACCTGTACTCGGATTTGATAAACCTGCAAAGCATAATCCAAATCGTCATAAGACTTGTGGAGCGCGGCTAGTTTTTGCAAAGCATCGCTAGCATAAGCAAACTGCTGTATCGACAACGCTAGAGAATAGGCTTCTTGATAGTTTTGACTGGCTTCATCGGGTTTACCCATCGCTTCATAGTCAGAAGCGATCGCTATCTTCAGCGGCGTTAACTGAGCGATGTCTTTTTTGTTAAGATAGCTCTCCGCCAGTTGTTGCTTCATCTTCAAAGCATTTTCTGGTTTTTTCGCCTTATCGTAAATGTAAGCAAGCTGTTGTATATAAACAACTTGGTTAAAAGAATCACCCTGAGCTAGAGCCAAATTCAGCAACTCTTCATAAGTCGCAGCCGATGCGGGATAGTCGAACCAGCTCATTTGCAGTTCCCCCATCGTCTTCAGGGTTGCCACTTGAGCCGTTGTATCTTGCCGCGCTTTGGTATCAGCAAGAATCTGTTGATATATTGGCAGCGCCAGTCCAGGCGATCGCATTTGCTGATAAGCTGTTGCCAACGCTTGTAGGAGTGCTGGAATATCGGCATCCTCTATTTTTAAGGCAGACGTGCTAGCGCTTGTTTTTGCAGGCTTCTTATTTTTTGCCTCAAGCTGTTGCTGAATCGCTTGTAGGCGTTGGGTAATTACTTGCACCTCGGTTGATTTATTGTTGTTCCAGGCAATCTCCCCAACTCGTCCTAGCGATCGCACTTCTTCTAAAGTACCTAGCGATCGCCGCAATCGCAGTTCGCGATACCAAATTTCAAAAGCTGCTGGTGAATTTCCCGCATTCAGTTGAGCAGTTGCTTGTGCGTTTAATTCATCTAGTGCGGTCCTCAACTGCTGCGTTTCTAGCTCGTTTAAAGGTCGTTCTAGGGTTGATTGAGGCAAAAGCGGATCGGGGGTTTTGGTTTTTATCTCCAATGGGTTCAGCTTAGACTTATTATCATCTGCCAATGCAACCGACCCAAAACCTAGCAGGAATGTCACGACAACAATTCCTACTCCCAGCTTTTTAAAACCCCATTTTCTCAAACCCATTTTCTTTAGTAAATCCTGCATCTTCTACTTGGCGCTCCCAGCGTTTTTGCGGTTCAAATTATTAATAAATCGAGTATTACAAGTATTTGTAGCTTTATTAGCTCAACTGACTGCTAAATTGAAGCCAGAGTTTCCGCTGTTTAGTTAAGCTTAGGAGAAAGAGGTGAACCGGATAAAATTCAGGATTTCGTCTTGGCTGATAGCAAGCGCGATCGCTGCTTTAACGTTTTTAACATCCTGTGCGTTACCTCGGGTCGATGCCGCGCAAAGAACTTTTCTGGACATATCCTTAGAATTTTTGGGCGAGTACCAGATGCCCAAGGCGGAGTATAAAGATACACCCGTCGGAGGATTATCAGGGCTTACCTACGACCGACAGCGCAACCTGTTTTATGCTGTTTCGGATGACCATAGCGAGCTGGCTCCAGCGCGATTTTACACCCTGAAGCTGATTTTAAATACCCCTGTCGAAGAAAAACCCAGCATTCAGAAAGTAGAAGTACAAGATGTCACCTATTTGGGAGACGAAAATGGCAACACAATACCCGAGGGAACAGTAGATACAGAAGCGATCGCCCTCTCTCCCCAGCAATCAGTATTTATCTCCAGCGAAGGCATTGCCAGCAAAAGCATCCCCCCCTTCGTCAACGAGTTTGATTTAAAAACTGGTAAATTGCGACAAAGTTTGCCCATTCCAAAACGCTATATTCCCGATGCGCCTGGAGAAAACCAGCGTCTGGGCATTCAGAATAACTTTGCCTTTGAATCGCTCACCCTCAATCCTACAGGAACCATCCCAGCTAAAGGAGAACCCTTCCGCCTATTTGCCGCTACCGAGTCAGCCTTAGTACAAGACAAAGATCCAGTTACAACACCTACCAAAGACAGCCCTAAACAGCAAGGAGCAAAATGCCGCCTGCTGCACTATTTACTCAGCGATGGGCCACCCGTGCTGATTTCTGAGCATGTCTACCAACTCGAACCACGACCCTCTGGCTCGGTATATCATGGCTTGACAGAATTATTAGCTTTGGATCAAGGCGGCCACTTCCTCAGTTTAGAGCGCTCTTTTGGTCTCTTGGGTTTCAACGCGCGGATTTTCCAGGCTGCAACTGGTGGAGCAACCGACACCTCCAGCATTGCCAGCCTCAAAGGGAATATCAGCAGCATTCAGCCAGTTAAGAAAAAGTTGTTGTTGGACTTAAACCAATTAGGGATCGCCTTAGACAATCTAGAGGGAATGACACTTGGCCCTCGCTTGCCAGATGGTAGCCAGAGTTTGTTGGTCGTTAGCGATAATAATTTCGACGAAAATCAAGTGACTCAGTTTTTATTATTTCGCCTCAACAGCAACCGTTAAGCAGCTAATAGGTAATGGGTAGTTGTCTATAACAGCGTTTGAAAAAGTAAAAAGAGAATCCCCCTAAATTTATTTAGGGGCAAGTGGCGGATCTTATTCCTTTTTACTTTTGCCTTTATTAGACTAGGCCTTACTTGGTTGAAGCAAAAACATTAAATCTAAAGCAGCTGCATTACCCAATCTTTCTTGATTTTCCTCATTCAGAGCTATCAGCGATGCTTGCAGCCAATATTTCTGGAGAACTTTGGTTGCATCTACAACAGATAAAGAGCGGCTGAACAAGTAACCCTGCATCTCGTCGCATTGGAGACTTCGCAATAATTGCAGTTGCTCGTGAGTTTCTACACCCTCTGCAACAACTCTAAGATTGAGGCCATACCCTAGCGTATTGACAGCAGAGATTATAGCTGTATCCTGCGGAGCGGATGTCAATTCGCGAATAAAAGATTGATCGATTTTGATTGTATGGAACGGAAATTTTTTCAGATAACTAAGAGAAGAATAGCCCGTTCCAAAATCATCCATAGAGATGTGAACGCCCATCGCCTGCAAATCGCTTAGCATGGTACGGGCAAACTCCACATTCTGCATTATCGTAGTTTCAGTAATTTCCAACTCCAGAAAGCGAGCCTCCAGCCCAGTTTCTGCCAACACCTGCCCTACCATTGCCACCAGAGTAGGCTGCTGAAACTGCCGAGCCGAGAGGTTGACTGCCACCCGCACTGGTGGGAAGCCTGCATCCTGCCAAGCTTTATTTTGGGCACAGGCAGTCCGCAACACCCACTCGCCAATGGGTACGATTAGTCCGTTGGCCTCAGCTAGGGGTATAAATGTTCCGGGAGCAACGAGTCCCAACTCGGGGTGCTGCCAGCGCACTAGAGCCTCCATCCCGGTGATCTCGCCAGTTTTGACGTTCACCTGGGGCTGGTAATAAACCACAAATTCTTCACGCTCCAGAGCTTGGTGCAGTTGATTCTCCAGCGCCAACAATTCCGAAGCCTGTGAGTTCATCGATGGGAGGTAAAAACGATAGTTATTCCGGCCATGTTCCTTAGCGCGGTATAACGCAGCATCAGCATTTCTTAATAGGGTTTGAACATCCCCGCCATCTTGGGGATAGAGGGCAATTCCGATGCTGCTGCTGATATAAAGTTCGTGACCCTCTAGATTAAAAGCTGGCTTGAGGGCTTCAAGAATTCGTTGGGCAATTTTGGCAGCATCTTCTGCATCATTAATTTGAGGGAGTAGAAGGGTGAATTCATCACCTCCCCAACGGGCAAAAGTATCGCCTTCGCGCAAACAGTATTTTAATCTTTCGCTAACACCTTGCAATAATTGATCGCCAATGGCGTGACCAAGGGTATCGTTGATAATCTTGAAGCGATCTAGGTCTAGAAACATGACAGCCAAACTGCTGTTGCTAGAACGTGCGCTTGTCAGTGCCGTGAAGACCCGCTCGTTGAAGAGAGTGCGGTTGGGCAGACCAGTGAGGAGGTCGTGAAAAGCTTGATACTGAATCATTGCTTCAGCAGCTTTGCGCGAGGTGATATCTTCTACGGCTCCTTCGTATCCTATTAAGCGATCGCTTGCATCATAAATAGCGTGACCGTTCTCAGAAATCCAGATTAAAGAACCGTCTTTGCGATACACTTGCGACTCGAATCCCCATAAAGCACCCTGCTCGTGGACCAGACGCTTGAATTCATCACGGCGATTTCTGTCAACGTACAATTGATGCTGGATATCAGTGACACTTGCTATTAGCTCTTCGGGTGAATCATAGCCATATATCCGCGCCAACATCGGGTTTGCTGTCAGGAAATAACCATCAACTGTGGTTTGGAAAATACCCTCGACAGCATTTTCAAAAATGCTGTGATACTTCTGTTCAGCCTGTCGTAATGCTTCCTCTGCGTGCTTGCGCTCGGTAATATCTTCGTAGCTGCCGAGAATGCCCACGACATTCCCTAAAGAATCGTGGAGTGGAATCTTGTTGGTATCCACCCAAGCCTGTTTGCCATCCGCCTGGAATTGGGGTTCGATAATATGATATTCCGGCGTGTCCGTATCCATGACGCGGGCATCGCACTCGCGGAAGAAGTCTGACTCCTCTTTTTTCCAGGCCAATTCGTAGTCTGTCTTGCCAACAATCTCCTCTGGACTGTTAAGGCCAGCGGCTCGTGCGAAGTTGGTATTGCAACCAAGATAGACTGAGTTTTTGTCTTTCCAAAAGATAAATTGAGGGATGTTGTCGAGAATTAGTTGGAGAAATTCTTCCTTCTCTCGCAGGGCTTGTTCGGCGTGCTTAATCTCGGTGATATCAGTGATGAAACCCTCGCGGCCAAGCACCCTGCCATTGCTGTCAAATACTGCCCTGCCTTTTTCCCAGAGCCATCTTTCCCCGCCTGATTTGGTACGAATGCGATATTCAACAACATAAGGTTGCTTGTTGGCGACTGCTTCATTAATTGCGATCGCTACTTTTGATAAATCTTCAGGATAGAGGATGGAATTATACGAAACTACTCCATTTTCTAATAGTTCTTCGCTTCTATACCCCGTTAAGTTAAGGCAGCCTTCGCTCAGGTATCGCATCGACCATTCAGGATCGTTTGAAGAGGAAAAAGCAATACCAGGAAGTGAATCAATCAAGGTGGCTAGCCGACGCTGGCTTTCCCGCAGTGCCTCCTCTACCAGCTTGCGCGAGGTAATGTCCTCGTAGACAGAAACCCAATATTTTTTGCCGGAAATCTCTAAAGTGCTTATACGGCCATAGGTTATGAACGGGGTGCCGTCTTTCTTACGGTTTTCGATCTCCCCAGACCACGATCCCCCAGCCTGCAACAAACTCGTTATTTCACCTATAAGTCGGCTATTTTGATGGGCATTTAGAACCGATACGCGCTCGCCGAGCAACTCACCTTGCGAGTATCCAAACATCGCATCAAATGCCGGATTGGTGAGGAAAATTATCCCGTTTTCGTCAGAGACGTTGACGCCTTCTACCATGCTCTCTAGGACTTGCACCTTAGTTTTTATCGCCTCAGTTCGCTTGCGCTCCGTAATGTCGCGAAGGAGCCAGCGCAGGGCGATCGCTTTGTCTTCTCGTTCGCACGTAGCAGCAACCGTTACGGCAGCATCAAAGTAACCTTCCTCTGGTTGCCGCAGGCGCAATTCCCACTCGTGAACTTGGTCTATCCGGCACATCCAGTTTAGATGGGAATTAAAAGTTTGCCGCTCTTCTTCAGGGACGAAGCTAAGCAGGGGTTTGCCCACCAAGAAATGCTGGCTTACCTTGAACAGCCTTGCAGTGGCGCGGTTGGCTTGCTGGATCGTACCTTCTGCATCGGTCACTAGGTAGGCGTCTGGAGCAAACTCAAAAAGATCTTGGTATTGCGTTAGGTTTTCTTCTAATGCCTTGGTACGCTCAAGCAGTTGCTGATTTTGTTGGCACAGCTGCTCGTTGGCTGTAAGTAATTTTTCTAAGGCGACGCGCAGCTCTTCTTCATAGATGGCGAGGAACTTTTGTTGATGAATCGGCAAATCATCAGCCGTCTGATGTAGTACAGCGACGCGATCTGCGCTAAAGTGCTGGGGCGGGCACGGGGGCACCGCCCCTACGCGCACGATTTCTATATTCTGGGCAAATTCGTTTACGCTCATCAGTGCGACCTCTTTGTGGTTTTTTACCCTGGAACTGCAAGAACCCAAGGCACGATAATTTCAACTCTTACTGCCATTGCCCCATGAAAATTTAGGTTTGGAAGGGCGAAGCTAACCGCAGAATCGTGCTTTGTCTCTACCTGCAACAGTCTGCCTGCAACTTCTTCCTGTCCGCGCTCCGTGATGTTCTAACCCGTACTAATAAACCCCTGAAATCGTGGCTTTTTTGTAAAAATTACTGACATGGTGCTATCCGGCTGGGGAATTTAGTCTGGAGCCATTGACAAAATTACCAGCTGTTATCCCCAATAAGTTGTGGCCATTTCAGCTATTAAACCCTGGAATCTCCGGAAATGCTAGTACTAACACTTATTTTCTTTATTAAGTCCTCTATCTAAATTGGTAAAGTATCCGTAAAGGCACTGATTGAGAAACTACGGAGATGCTTAGGCTTCAGCCATGAATCGGGGCGTCATAGGCTAGCTGTTTGAATTTAAAGTAGTTATTCTGCCCTTACCCCAAGGAAAAGAAAGATTTTTATTTTCGCTCTACCCTTTTTCGGGCAGATTTTAATTTCAGAATCAGGCTGAAAGTCAGCGTCGGCTTGTGTCAGCCCCTGAAATATCGCCCATAAAATCGGCAGGTAAAGATTCTCGCGCCGAAATCCAAGCTGCGGGTACTCCCCGAAGGCGAGCCGAAAGTGCGACGATACCGCCCGCGATCGCGCATGTTGTATCCATGTCGCCCAAACCGCTTACTGTTGCCCAGAAAGCTTCCTCGTAGTCACCCAGATGACGTGCAGCGCACCACAACGCAAAAGGTACGGTATCAGCCGCTGAAATTTTGTAACCCGAACCTAGCTGTCTCGCTACTACTGTTGGACAACGGCTGTTAGGTATGTTTACGGACTGTTTAATGCCGCTACAAGTTTCCCCATTCGGGACGTTTTCGGCAATAAGTTGGAGAAATCTCTCTGAAGATATAGATTCACCTTCACCAACACGATAGGCAAGTGCAGCCGCAACAGCAACAGCGATCGCTCCTGCAATCCCCTCTGGATGGGCGTGTGTGGGCTGGGCCGATAAAATTGCATTTTCTTTAACAGCTTCTAAATCGTCGGCAAAATAAGCGCCCAAGGGTGCTACTCGCATCGCCGCCCCATTGCCATACGAGCCAGTTCCAGCGAACATCTGCAAGGCTTCAATTCGCCAGTCTGCTCCCGATTGAAACCCGAATAACAGCCTCTGCGCCCCTGCACCATAGCCGCGCCAAGGAGTGAAGCGTCTGGCAAATCCCCTCGCTAGCGCATCGGGATCGATGCGCCCGTGACAATAAAGCGTCTCTACGATAGAGAGTGCCATCTCTGTATCGTCGGTGTATTGCCAAGGCGCTGGGGGAATTAGACGCTGTTCGATGCGGCTTTCTAGACCAGCACCAGCGCCAAAAAATGTTTGTCCAAGCGCGTCGGCGACAGAAAGCCCAGTTAAGGACAACTGCATGCGTTCTACCGGGTTCATCGTATTAAATAGTCCTCGTTCTTACCGCAGGCTAGAAGAGATACCTAGTTAGCAGGCGCAGTGGCGATTGCCCGTCTTAAAATAAGGGGGATCTTTCTCAAACAACAGCAATTTTAATAAACAATGACGCATTCTACTGATATCGCCACTTTAGCTCGTTGGATGGCAGCAGATTTCAGCAACCAGGAACAAGCTTTTGAAAATCCTCCCTTGTACGCGCATATTCGCGTCTGTATGCGTCCCCTACCTATGGAAGTTCTGTCGGGTGTAAGTTTCATAGTCGAACAAGCTTACGATTACATGCTCAACAACCCTTACCGAGTGCGAGTTTTAAAGTTGATTGAGACAAGTTCGCACATAGAAATCGAAAACTATACCATCAAGCAAGAAGAACAGTTCTACGGCGCATCTCGCGACCCGAAACGTCTGCAAGCCCTAAAAGCAGATCAACTGGAGAAACTACCAGGCTGCAACATGATCGTCGAGTGGGAGGGTAACAGCTTCAAAGGACACGTTCAACCCGGTAAGGCTTGTATGGTGTTTCGCAAAGGCAAAAATACATATCTTGACAGCAGCTTTGAGATTGATGAGGAAAAATTTATTAGTATTGACCGGGGACGCGATCCGGAAACCGACGAACATATCTGGGGTTCGTTGGCTGGCCCATTCTACTTTGTGCGCTGGGCAAGCTTTGCCGATGAAGTAAAGGTTTAAAGCGATCGCGGGTTGGAACGTTCCAACGTTCCAACGTTCCCAGGACATTCTTAGTCTAGAGGGGACACAAACCTGCTACATTGACCGAGTATTGGCAAAAGAGAATTACTAATCGAGTATGAAAGTCCTGGTTATTGGCGGTGATGGCTATTGCGGTTGGGCAACCGCACTCTATCTTTCCAATCAAGGGTACGAAGTCGGCATCTTAGATAGCCTGGTACGGCGTCACTGGGATTTGGAACTGGGCGCTGAAACCCTAACGCCGATTGCACCAATTCAACAACGCATCCAGCGCTGGCGCGATCTCACGGGGAAATCGATTGACCTGTTTGTTGGGGATATCACAAATTACGATTTTCTCCGCAAGGCGCTGCATGCGTTTGAACCAGAGGCGATCGTCCATTTTGGCGAACAGCGTTCGGCACCATTCTCGATGATTGACCGCGATCGCGCGGTTTTGACTCAAGTCAATAATGTGGTGGGTACGCTGAATCTACTTTACGCCATGAAGGAAGATTTCCCAGATGCCCACCTAGTCAAGCTGGGGACGATGGGCGAATACGGTACCCCCAATATTGATATTGAGGAAGGCTACATCACCATCGAACACAATGGACGCAAAGATACTCTGCCTTATCCCAAACAACCGGGCAGTTTTTACCATTGTTCAAAAGTCCACGACAGCACTAATATCCACTTTGCTTGTCGGATGTGGGGTTTACGCGCAACAGACTTAAATCAGGGTGTCGTTTACGGCGTGCTGACTGACGAAACTGGGATGGACGAGTTATTGATTAACCGTCTGGACTACGATGGAGTGTTTGGCACGGCGCTAAATCGCTTCTGCATTCAGGCAGCAATAGGACATCCTCTGACTGTGTATGGTAAGGGCGGACAGACGAGGGGCTTTTTGGATATTCGGGATACAGTGCGATGCATGGAATTAGCGATCGCCAACCCCGCAGCCCCTGGCGAGTTCCGCGTCTTCAACCAATTCACCGAATTGTTTAGCGTCGGCGACTTAGCCATGATGGTTAAAAAAGCTGCTAACGCTATGGGATTGAATGTGGAAATCAATCACTTAGAAAACCCCAGAATTGAGAAGGAAGAACACTACTTCAACGCCAAAAACACGAAACTGCTTGACCTCGGTTTGCAGCCGCACTATTTATCTGATTCGCTTTTAGATTCTCTACTGAACTTCGCCATCAAATACCAGCAACGAGTAGATAAAAATCAGATTCTACCCAAAGTTTCTTGGCATCGAAAGTAGTTCTTAGCTAAATTGGTTGCGGGGAATTTAACCCAGTTCCCGTAAGATAATTTGTCTGTTTTGCCTAGCCTAGTCCCCGCTCGGATATCGTTTCCGATCTGCCTAACCATTTTTCAAATCGGCAAAATTTTGCCGATTTGAAAAATGTCTAATAAATGCCTTTTCACAAAGCAGAAATGTCAAAATGCACGATTTGATGCGACACTAGGACATGAAAATGCGATCGCTTGTTCTCTTACTCTTGGTTGTCATGCCTGGTATTGGCGCAAGTAGCCTAAGTCTCTACTACTTAATCCTAGAATGGGCGGTACTAGATGCTAGCTATAAATATTACCAAAAAGTGGCTAACTCTCCCTCTTCAACAATGCGAGACTTGTTCGTTGCTGAAGCCGCACAGAACAGACACAGAATTAATTGTTTTGCTGAAGGCGTGGGAGTGTTATTAGGAGGAGCGATCGCATCCATTGGCATTCACGGAATCTGTACCCTCCGCAAAAGCAGCTTGTGATGTCGTTGAATACAGAACCATACTTAACCCAAATCAGCAAATGGCCAGAAACTGGTCGTCATATTTTGGCACAGTTTGACGACACTTCTATTGTCGTTTACCAAGCCTATCGTCCAGCAATCGGTCGCTTTGCAGCATCACATAACTATTTTGGTGGCGAATTTAGTCTTAACCGAATGAGTTGGATTAAACCCAACTTTCTCTGGATGATGTATCGTTCCGGTTGGGGTACTAAAGAAGGGCAAGAAGTGACACTTGCTGTAAGGCTAAAACGCTCGGCTTTCGATGAAATTTTGTCAGCAGCGGTACATTCTAGTTTTTTACCAGATTTTTATCCAAGTGAAAAAGAATGGCAACAAGCTGTTGAACAATCTTCAGTGCGGCTGCAATGGGACCCAGATCATCACCCAAGCGGCGCGAAACTTGAGCGACGTGCCATTCAATTAGGATTGCGCGGTGATGTATTGCGCCATTACGCGCAAGATTGGATTGTAAATATCGAAGATATTTCTGAATTCGTGCGACAGCAGCAGGAATTCGTTAAAGCTGGTGACTGGTCAAAATTGCTAACACCATGCGAGGAAGTGTATCCCGTCAGTAATTCTGACATTGCCAAGAGGTTAGGATTATCAGCCGCTTACTAAGCAGTTTTCTATGCGAATCGCTCTTTTCACTGAAACATTTTTGCCCAAGGTTGACGGAATTGTAACGCGCCTGCGCCACACTGTTGAACATCTACAGCGCAATGGCGACCAAGTGTTGATTTTTTCTCCTGATTACGGACTGCGCGAGTATAAGGGAGCTAGAGTTTACGGCGTTCCTGGTATGCCTTTGCCTTGGTATCCAGAGTTAAAAATGGGTTTTCCCCGCCCAGCAATCGGACATGAATTAGAACAATTTCAGCCTGATATTATTCATGTCGTCAACCCAGCTATCTTGGGATTGGGTGGAATATATTATGCCAAAGCAATGCATGTTCCTCTTGTAGCTTCTTACCACACTCATTTACCGCAGTATCTACACCACTACGGTTGGGGTATTTTGGAAGGTTTCCTCTGGGAATTACTAAAATCTGCTCACAATCAAGCGGAATTAAATTTGTGTACTTCAACTGCTATGGTGCAGGAGCTAACTAATCATGGCATTGAAAGAGTAGATTTGTGGCAGCGGGGGGTAGACACGGAAACGTTTCATCCCAGCTTGGCTAGCGAGGAAATGCGATCGCGCCTCTCTCAAGGACATCCAAAAAGTCCCCTTCTACTCTATATCGGTCGCCTTGGCGCTGAGAAAGAAATTGAGCGCATTAAGCCAGTTTTAGAAGCTATTCCCGATGCTCGTTTAGCTTTAGTAGGAGATGGCCCTAATCGATTAGCCTTAGAACAACATTTTGCTGGTACTCCCACTAATTTTGTTGGCTATCTTGGAGGTAAAGAACTTGCCTCTGCTTATGCTTCCGCTGATGCTTTTATCTTCCCTTCTAGAACAGAAACGCTGGGATTGGTGTTGTTAGAAGCGATGGCTGCGGGTTGTCCTGTGGTGGCGGCGCGTTCTGGTGGAATTCCTGATATCGTCACAGATGGAGCGAACGGCTATTTGTTCGATCCAACTGATGAACAAGGAGCGATCGCTGCCACAGTCCGCCTCTTATCTCACCAAAATGAACGCGAAAGTTTGCGCCAAAACGCTAGGCGCGAAGCCGAACGCTGGGGTTGGGCTGCTGCTACTCGCCAGCTACAAAATTACTATAAATCAGTAGTAGGTGCGCGATCGCTCTATCGCGCAGCCTAAAAACTTCTAAGGTAAGAATTCAGGTACAGACAACTCAGACTTCAAAATAATTACTGCTGTTTTCTGAGCCTTGTATTCTGGATTCTTACCTTGAACTAACCTACTTGCATCCCCATTAACAAGGTTTGACGCCTTGCATCGACTTGCTATCAATTGTTGGTGGCTTTTGGAATAATTTAGACAAAAACGCGATCGCCAAACCCGCGAATTTCTTTAATTTCCTTTCAACCTTTTTAAAGAAGTTGGCATCGTAATCAAATATAGTCCTCTGAGTAAACCTATCTGCTGCCAAATTGCGAACTACTAATGGTGGATGCTTCAACGGACATTCCACAGCAGATAAACTCATATTGCTATAGGGGCTACTTGTATCAACGGTATGGGTTGCGTCCATACCATGCCCAATATTAGAAACTAAGTTTACATCCGGAGCAACAGACAAACCATTCTGCACCCAGCAGGTAAACATCCATCTAAAATCCCAAGCACTTAAATATCCGTCATAAGCAAGCTGAATAGTCCGCTTCCAAACTTTCACCGCATAAGGGTCTGCAAGTATATTCTTGAGCAAATCTGCGTCTCTTACTTCTGGCCAGACCTTGAGTTCACCATCATAATGCTGCCATGCCCTTCTCCAACTTGCCCATCCCCAGCAAAGGGTATAGCGCGAGAAGAAGTAGCTATATTTAGTTCTGCTTTGCCCAAACTGGACGTTTTGCCCAGATATATTCATTACTCGTTCATCGTCTCGATAGCGTTCGAGCAATTCTTCACAGTAGCGGAAAAAGGTCGGATGGGGCAGGCAGTCATCTTCCAGGATAATGGCTTGCTCAACTATGCTGAATACCCAATTTAATCCATCGGGGATGCGGTTATCGCATCCCATATTCACGTCGGAGTAATTCTTTAATACTTCGCACTTCCAATCTACACGGTCGATAATTGCACGGGTAGCAGCGCACTTTTCCGCTTCACCTGGTCGGTCTGCACGCGGGCCATCGGCAACTACTAAAAGTATTGGTGGTTTTGCTTCGCGAATTGCCTCAAACACCCTTTCTGTTGTCTCGGGGCGATTGAATATCATCAAGGCAACAGGGGTTTTCAACTGCCATTTAGCCATTTCCGAACGTCCCCACTCTTGTTATTTATTAGTAAATGCAACCTTTAAGTTATTTCCCCGCCTCGCATGATGTAGCTAAACACGCGAAGCAAGTAAACTTTGCCTGCCGAAAATAATATAGCAGGACTGAGGCCAGTCTATATCCCTTGAGTCTGATATTACATCAGACTTTTTAATATTAATTTTACATCTCACGATAGATGAATTAGCTTTTCGCTTAATTTTACCGATACACAAATAGGCTGAATTTAGTAACGAAATTTTATTGGTATGAAGCTTGTAAACCTTGCCATTACTAAGCTTCAGTAATTTAAACGTTTCAATATAAACACAAAAAATATTAAATTCTCATCTTATTAGGCGATCGCAGAAGTAATAGAACTTCTTGTGAGTTGCTAGGCTGGAGTTTTCGGTTTTGCATCCCTAATAGAGAGTTAATTGTCGCCTAGATTACTAATATATTATTTGCATAGAAAAAACTAATATTAATTAATTAGTAAGGATATTTTGTATCGTAAATAACAACTAAAAATGTTAAAGCAGAGCCAAAATAGCACTCGCAGCGCGATCGCATACGCCCGCTTCTCCCAAAAGCGATTGCATTTCCTGATAGTCTGCCAAGTTTTGTTGACGCTTCTCTGAATTCAGCAGAAGTTCCAAACTCTCCTGAGCAATGTTTTCTGGTGTAGCTTGTTCTTGCAGCAACTCGGGCACAATTTGTCGCATCACCACTAAATTGGGCGGCGACATGAACGAAATAGAAAATCTTAATATGCGGGCAAGCCAGTAGGTAATCGGACTGACGCGGTAGATAACTACTTGCGGGACGTTGAGGAGAGCAAGTTCCAAGTTCACCGTGCCAGATTTAGCGATCGCCAAATCTGCTGCTGCCAGCACTTCTTTAGTTTTATCAGTTACAAGAGTAGCATGCAGGCCATAATCCTTAATCGCTTGTTCAATTTGCAAGCGATAAGCTTCTAGAGACAAAGGTATCCAGAAATGAACATCGGGCAACTTGTTCTGGATAGCTTTAGCTGCCTCGAACATCGCAGGCATGAGATATTTTAATTCTTGAGGTCGGGAAGCGGGTAAAAGCGCGATCGCCATTTGGCTATCCTCAATTCCCAATTTTACCCGCGCCTGTTCCCGACTGGGAGCAGTTTTCATCCTATCTACTAAAGGATGACCAACCAGAGTGACATTAGCACCTTTGGCTTTAAAGTAACGCTCTTCTTCTGGAAAAATCGCCAACAGCAGATCCGTCATTTCCACAATCCGCTTGATGTCTCGTGCAAAAGGCCACCAAACCCAAACCTGGGGCGAAATGTAATAAACTAGCGGCACTTTAGGCAACTGCTTGTGAATATAGTGACCTAAACTTAAATTTGGCCCCGCATAGTCGATCAGCACTACTAAATCAGGCGGGTTACTTTTTAGATATTGTTTAGCGCGACGCTGTAGCTGGAGAGTTGGTAAGACAAAAGGCAGCGATTCGACAAGTCCTAACGAACCAATAGCGCTGGTATTGCCAAGCATAGTAGCACCAGCCGCTTCCATGCGATCGCCCCCCAAAGCCACAATTTCTAAATCTATCCCAGCAGCAACAGCCGCCCGCTTAAGCCCTTCAATCAGCAGCGAACCTTGCAGATCCCCAGACACCTCACCAGTGCTGATGAAGATAGTTTTAAGTTTTGAGTTGTAGAGACGCGATTCATCGCGTCTGAGTTTTGGATTCAAAAGATTACTCATAACTTTCCGGGAATCGATCCGCGCCGTCCCTCCATCTGTGACAATTGCAAGAATCGCCGCAAGTGCTGAACTTGTTCGTTATCTGGTAGCAATTCGAGTTGTTCTAGAGCTTGATTTAGGGGTAAGCGAGAGCGATAGAGAATGCGAAAAGCTTTTTTGAGGATGCCTAACTCTGAATCTGACATTCCGGCGCGTTTAAGCCCCACAAGATTGAGCGATCGCACCTTAGAAGGATTTCCCTCTACCAAAGTAAATGGGGGTACATCTCTATCAATGCGACTCATACCGCCCACCATCGCGCCTCGCCCGATATGGACAAATTGATGAATTCCCAGGACACCGCCAATCGTCGCCCGCGACTCAATGTTAACGTGACCTGCAAGCGCTACGGCATTGGCAATTATTACGTTATCGGCGATCGCGCAGTTATGGGCAACATGAACGTAAGCCATCAGCAAATTATTATTGCCTATCAGCGTGACTTCACCTGCGCCAGTTGCTCGGTTAATCGTCACATACTCGCGAATCTTGTTCC
The DNA here is from genome assembly GCF_014695585.1 of Microcoleus sp. FACHB-831. Lineage (NCBI taxonomy): Bacteria > Bacillati > Cyanobacteriota > Cyanophyceae > Oscillatoriales > Microcoleaceae > Microcoleus > Microcoleus sp. FACHB-831. The sequence goes on from NZ_JACJON010000075.1 coordinate 50,452, forward strand.
CGTCCCCAATTTTTACCCACGATTGAGCGCCATTATATTTTAGGTCTTGGGGTTCTAAGCCAATCGCCGCACCAGGGAAGATCTGATTTCCTGCACCAATTTCTGTTGGCCCCTCCAGGATCGCATGAGCGCCTATCGTTGTTTCCGGGCCGACCTTTACCTTATCCCCAATGACAGCATAAGCGCCAACCTGTACCGTTGGGTGTACTTCAGCACCTGGGTGGATAACAGCGGTGGGATGAATGAGTGTTTTCATAGACAGTGCTGAGTGTTGTAGAGACGCAAATTTGTAGCGTCTTTAGTGCTGAGTGAGGGCAACAGATAAAGTCGTGAGGGAAACTGCGTCAGCAGCGACGAGAAGGGAGTGAGGAGAAACAAGTCCCCAAAGTATTTGCCAATTATAGATTCTTGCAACCCCTTCCCCCTAACAACACCACACTCCGCACTTTTTAACCCTCAGCACTCAGCGCTGATTTTAGTCAACAAGGGAAAACATCAGTTCGCCCTCTGTAACAAGCTGACCATCTACGTGAGCCTTAGCTTGCATCTTCCCAAAACGACGCCGCTTTATACACAGCAGTTCCACTGTCATTACCAGTTGATCGCCCGGTACGACGGGGCGACGAAACCTGACTTTATCAATTCCGGCAAACAGAAATAATCCGCCTTCAACTTCCGGTAACTGGGTTAATACTATACCCCCGACTTGAGCCATTGCTTCAACTATCAGCACTCCAGGCATGATCGAGCGTCCTGGAAAATGGCCTTGAAAATGGGGTTCATTAAAAGTGACATTTTTGATGCCAACAGCGCGTTTCCCTGGTATGTACTCGATAATCCGATCTACGAGGGCAAATGGATATCTGTGAGGCAGCAGTTTTTGAATTTCTTCAGCCGTGAGAATGGCTTTACCAGATGCTGTGGATATCTGACCATTCTGGGGTTGAACGGGCGCACTAGCTGGTGAATCGGGAGTGTTGACGTTTATGGCTGACGACATGGGGCAATCAATTTTAAATTTTAGATTTTCTGGAGGCTGGAGTTTTTCCGCAGGGATGATTTTGGATTAAGTCATCGCTTGTTGATTGCCTGAATTTTAGACTCTGACCAGCAGCCTGGAATCAAAAATCTAAAATCCAAGATCCAAAACCCGTTGGGTGAATTGGACGTGCAGGTTGTGGCTGGCTTTGTAAGCGGTGACACTAGCTTTGGGAAAACTTCCCAATAAACTTAAGTCTCCTACTAAATCTAAAAGTTTATGACGTACTGGCTCATTTGAAAATCTTAAGGGAGGATTAAGCCATCCTTCAGAGCCGCAAACCAAGGCGTTGTCTAAGCTACCGCCTTTTATTAAACCAGCTGCCCGCAACTGGTCGATCTGATGAGCTAGAGCAAAAGTACGTGCAGGAGCGATCGCGCTGGCAAAACTTTCTTTCTCAGGCGACCAGCTGTGCCACTGGTTGCCTATCGCGCTTACGTCGAAGTCTATTTCGTAGGTGAAGCGGGTAGAGGGTGCTGGGATGGCGGCTACATACGCATCGCCTTGGTATACGACTACGGGTTCTTTGAGAACTAGCTCCTGGCGCAATGCTTCTTGAGGGATGACGCCCGATTTGGCGATCGCTTCTGCCCAACACGCCGCCGAACCATCCAGGAGGGGCACTTCTGGGCCATCAATCTCAATCCTTGCATTATCAACGCCACTAGCAGCTAAAGATGCTAGCAGGTGTTCCACCGTCCGCACGCTTGCCTCGCCGCATGCTAGTTCTGTTGAGAGCGTCGTAGACTTGACCGATTGCACGCGCGCCGGGATTATATCCGAACCAGGAAGGTCTACGCGAACAAAATAGCGACCTGAAGAAGCGATCGCGGGTAGCACGCGCACGTGAGTTACAACGCCGCTGTGCAGCCCTACGCCCGATAACTCAAAGGACGCGCCCAAAGTGTGCTGATTTGTCATTATTTATTGTTTACTTAGACAAAGATAAGGCATTCAAGCCTTAAGAAGTCGAACGCCAATTTGTATTTCATATACTAGGCGATATCACCTAGCTTCTTGTACAGTTGCTGCGAAAAAGTTGGAATTTTCAATTTAATTATTGAGGGCGATTCCCAACAATAATTTTTGTCGATTGAGCGACTGATTTGCATTCAATAAATAACCGGAATACAAAACACCAATCCCCAAAATGAGTAGAACTGCAACATATACCCATTAAGTTGTTCAAAGCTCCCCTTTTTAAGGGGGATTGGGGGATCGATCCGTAGCTCATTAAAACAAAAATCCTGACTAGGAACTATTTAGCTTGGAGTATTCAACCTCCAAGCTAGAAAATCCAGGGAACGTGAAAAAGACGCCGACCCTAGAAACGCTCACCAATACCAAAGTGCAAACGGCCTTCACCTTGTTCGTTGAAGCCGTAATCCACCCGGATTGGGCCGAGGGGTGATTGCACCCGAACGCCTAAACCGAAGCCAAGGCCACTCCCAGGCTTGCCGCGCACCCCTGCGGGATCTCCAGGGACGTTTCTACCCGTGCCCAAGTCAGTTCCGATATCAACAAATAAAGCACCACCAACGATCGAGAAAATCGGGAAGCGATATTCGGCTGTTGCCTGAATAAAACTGCGCCCAGCGCCTACATCTCCTTCCTGATAACCGCGCACCGAGTTGCTACCACCGAGGGAAAAGGCTTCATAAGGAGGCAAATCGCCCAATGCAGTACCCCCTTGAATGTTAAAAGCTAGAGCTTGAGGGCCTTTATTGAAGCGGGTAAAGTTAACAGGAATGTAGTGGCTGTAGCTGCCGCGCAGTCGGCTGAGGAAAATGTTACCGCTGCCAATGGGTATCGATTGCTCAACCCCCAAGCGCAGGAGAGATCCGCTTGTAGTCTGCAAGGGATTGTTGCGGCGATCGCGCGATACGCCAAACTGAACCGTAGTCAAGTCGTCTTTACCGCTTTCACTAAAACTCAGGCGATTGCCCAACTCATCTTTGGGGCTGATATCACCATTGCGATCGCGTATGGAAACCCGTTGATACTGCAATCCTAGCGAGGCCACCCATTCTGAAGTTGCCAGAGGATTCCTCGACAAAGGACGGGTAAAATTAACACCGCCGCCCAGACGAAGCACGCGGGGGCGATCGCCTCCCGGCAGATCCACTTCTCTTTCGCCACCATCAAAAATCAGCGAAATAGTCCGGCGTCTGAACGCATTCACCGTATACGAGGTGCGGTAAGGATCGCCCGCAATCCAAGGATCTGTGAAGTTGACATCAAACAGCAACTCCCGCTGACCCACCTGCAACTCACCGCCCAGTTTCTGGTTGTTGCCCCCCAGGTTTTGCTGCTGATAGCTCAGCGTACCAAATAGGCCGCTCGCAGAGCTAATACCAGCCCCAGCCGCGATAGATCCGGTATTCTTCTCAATCGCATTTACAACAACCACCACCTGACGCGGATCTTTACCAGGACTGAATGAAAGCTGCACATCCTCAAAAATACCCAGGCCATAAACCCGTCGCAGATCTCTTTGCGCCGTGTTCCGGTTAAAAACATCGCCCCGTTTTAGCTCCAACTCTCTTGTGATAATAAAGTTGCGGGTACGACCCCGGATCGGTCTTCCTTGGCTATCAGTTGCCTCTCTTTCTTTGCTGAGAAAGCGAACCTCAACATCCTCAACAACACCTTCTGCCACCAAAAGCGTGACATTGCCATCGGCGTTAATTTGGGGAGTTTCAATTACCTGTGCCAGGTCATAACCGTTATCTTTGTACCACTGGTTTATCCTCTTGATACCTTCTTGCAAGTTGCGTAGGTTAAGAACCTGACCGTATTGCGCTTTGAAAGCTTCATCAATTACCTGTTGGGGTAGCGCTTGCTTGGCAGCACCTTCGGGCACCGGGCTGACACTCACTTGGCGCAAGACGGGGTTAGGCTGCACAACAAAGCTCACGCGCACCCCTAAAGCCGTATCTGCTGGTTCAACATTGACCTGAGCAAAGTAACCCGTCGCGTAGATGGCATTGACATCTTCTTGTAACTGGCTTCGTGTAGCCGTGCGTCCGGGCTGAGTGCGAATGGTCTGGTAAATGAGGTTTTGCAGTTCGCCTTCCACGCCTGTAACTAACACTTCAGCCACCAATACTCTAGGTTCCGGTTCTTGTGTAGCTTCAGATGGAGTTTCTTGTGCTGGTGCAGGCTGCAATTGAGGCTCTGGCGTCTGGGTTGGTTCAGACTGCGCTGGAGCTTCTTGTGTCTGCCTTGGCCGAGATGGGGTGTCTGGTGTCTGGGTTGGTGCAGGCTGCAATTGAGGCTCTGGCGTCTGGGTTGGTTCAGGCTGCGCTGGAGCTTCTTGTGTCTGACTTGGCCGAGATGGGGTGTCTGGCGTCTGGGTCGGTGCAGGCTGCAATTGAGGCTCTGGCGTCTGGGTTGGTGCAGGCTGTAATTGAAGCTCTGGCGTTTGGGTTGGTGCAGGCTGCAATTGAGGCTCTGGCGTCTGGGTCGGTTCAGACTGCGGAGAACCTTCTTGTGTCCGACTTGGCCGAGATGGATTTTCTTGTGTCTGCGTTGGCTGCGTCTGTGCTATTTGCCCTTTGTTCTGGTTAAAAGCCTCCTGTTTGTGCTGGCTTTGGGGCGACCAAGGAGGGATTGCTGCTACACGTTCTCGACGCGGTTTTATGTCTGTTTTATCTGTTAATTGCAAATCGCGTGCTGACAAGGGCGATCGCTCTGTCGGTTGTCCGTTGTTAGTTATCGACTGACCGCTAACTTCTAGGGGCTGAGTTTTAATTTCTAACTCGCTCTTCTTGATTTCTGGCTGCCCAATAGCGACCCTAGTCTCATCTATCTGGGCTGCATCGGACTGAGTTTTAACTTGTAACTCAGTAGCCTTGTCTGCTGGCTTAGGAACGGCGAACTCTAAATTGGCTGAGGATTCTGGCGCAGCGATTTTCGGGGTAAGAACAAAAGCCTGACTGCTGTTTTTATCTACCAGGGGGTTTGCCCCAGGGCTAGGGCTATTTGCGCGATCGCTCTCGTTTGATTGTGGGCTAAGCTCATCCGCACTTGTTGGCTGCGGCTGAACTGCTGAAAATTCAGAATACTTAACCCAAGAACCAGTAGTTCCATCTCTTGACGGTTGGGCGGGCAGTGTTGCACTACTGCTCTTGGCTTCTGTCTCCTGAGCGATATCGGCGTTCTGATTAGACTGGGCTTTTGCTGCAACGTTGTTTAAAGCAAAAAAACCAGGCATTGCCGCCAAAACCACTACTACAAAGTGATATAAGCGAGGTAACAGATAATACTGGATGTAACGGATATACTTTATGTCGTTTGCCACTTCCACACACCATTGAATTGCTATCAGCTATTAGCATAGATGGTTGGTAGTTGCTAGTTGTCAGTTGTCAGTTGTCAGTTGTCCCTTGTCGGTTGTCTATTTTTGACTGACGTTGACTGGTGACGAATGACTAATGTAATGACCGCTAAGCCACTAACCACCAACTACGTTCCCAGTAGTTGCCAAGACCCTCTCTAGAACCTGCTGGTAGGCATCTTCCACCTGCCCTAAGTCTCGCCGGAAGCGGTCTTTGTCCATCACCCTTCGGTCGGGGTCGGATTCTGAATCGTTCCACAGACGGCAGGTATCAGGACTAATTTCATCTGCCAACAGCATATGTTGCTGTTGGTCAAGGCCAAACTCCAGCTTGAAGTCAACTAAGGTAATGCCGCACTTATGGAAAAATTCCTTAAGGATCTCGTTAATTCGCAATGCCATTGTCTGCAATTGCTCCAGCTGTTCTGGGGTGGCAAGAGACATTAACAACAGGCGATCGCGTGTCAACAATGGATCTCCCAGTTCATCGTTCTTATAGTAGAACTCGACTAGGGGCGGTTTCAGCACCGTGCCCACCTCTAGGCCAGTCTGTTGACACAAACTTCCGGCAGCAATGTTCCTCACTACCACCTCTAAAGGCACTATCCGCACTGCTCGAACTCGCATTTGGTTCGGTGCAGGACAATCGATGAAGTGCGTGGGAATGCCGTTGGCTTCGAGCATTTGGAACAAGTGCGCGGCAATTTTGCAGTTTATCTCACCTTTGCCTGCGATGGTACCCCGCTTTTTGGCATTAAAGGCTGTTGCGTCGTCTTTGAAGTTTGCCAGCAGAACCTCTGGTTCATCAGTACTGTAGATAATCTTGGCTTTCCCTTCGTAGAGCTTTTGATGGGCGGACATAGAAAGTAGGTTTATGTAGTTGAAGATATTCGCAAGCAGCAAGAGAAGATTGTAGTCCCTCTGGAGTAGGATCGCCTCAATATCTGGCCACCTGGATTAACTGGCATAACTTAAAATTAATAAAAGGTTAACTTAATGTTAAGATTAGGTTAATAATAATAGAAACAATTTTCTTCTGCCTTGAATACAATGGAAGCAAGGCACGGCTTCCTAACCAAATGGTGTAAGGAGTTCTCCGGAGCCGCTGAGGTTGCAGCAGATATATCTAAAGCTATTACAGTATGCCGATTTTAATATAAGGAGATAGCTATGCCCAACAGCTCTGAGTTTCTTTACCCTCACAGTAGCTACCATGGTGAAGTCAAGCCAGAAAACCTTGTTTTCAACGCTAACCTGCAAGAGTTTGCTCAACGAGTAAGCTACATCTGCAACTTAGAAACGGCTGGAAAACTCTCTCCACAAGAGTCTTACAAACAAATCAAAGCCCTTTGGAAACAACTTAAACAAAGCAAAAAGCAACTTGGAATTGGCGAGAGTCCTTTCGAGGGTCAAGCTGAGAACGAGAACGAATAAAAACAAAAGCATTCCCATGTCGAGACTGGGAACAAAAGTCAAAAACTTAAAAAGGCTGTCATAAAAAATTTTCTACTGTTTATTTTCTAGGACAGCCTTGTAAATTTATTTGCTCGTCATTGTGTGAACGCCGTCCCAGTTATCTGCGGGTGGGTTGTGCAGATAGTTGTGCGATCGTTCTAGGTGGATTTCTACTGCTTGGTCGTTGGCTCGTAGGCGTTGAGCTTCCTCAAAGTAGACGATCGCTTTGTCAAAGTTTCTGGCTATGTAAGCTTCACGCCCATAGTGGTAAAGTTCGAGAAATTTTTCCAGTTCGGGGTCGAGGCGATCGCTAGCCTCGCCAATCAATTCGTAAATTTTGACTGCATTATTTTTCCCCTTAACCCGGATTTTATCTAACTCTCGGACAGTAATGCGCTCGCTGCAATGATTGTAGGTATACTCGCTCAAAATAATATCGCAGCCATATTCTTTAGTTACGCTTTCCAGCCGCGAACTCAGGTTAACTCCATCCCCAATCACCGTGTAATCCATTCGTTTTTGCGAACCAATATTTCCGCTTACTACCTCTCCGGAACTAATCCCAATTCCAATATGAATTTGAGGCTGGTTTTCGCAAAACCTACCCCGATTAAACTCTTCCAGACGCCGACGCATATCTAAAGCCGACTGGATAGACATCCAAGCATGATTTTCTTTCAGTGGAAGTGGCGCACCGTAGACAGCCATTAATGCATCGCCGATGAATTTATCCAACGTGCCTTCGTAGTTAAAGACAGCCTCGACCATTGTTTCAAAATACTGATTCAGAAGCGACACCACCTCCGAAGCACCCAGATTTTCTGTCAGTGTCGTGTAGCCGCGAATATCGGAGAACAAAATTGTCACATCCTGGCGAGTGCTGACCATTAGGCCATCCTTGCCTGTTGCCATAACTTGTTCGGCCACTTTGGGCGACATATAGCGATATAGAGTCGCTTTAATGCGTTTTTCGTGGCTGATGTCTTCCAATACTACTAAGCCTCCCTGCGCCCCGCCTTCGGGATTGGTGAGAGGATTAACTGTGAGGTTGATGCTGCGTTCAATTTCCTGAACTTCTGAATTATGAAGGATCGATGACGCATGATGCAGGCCACCTGTATCGGTTGGTGGGTCATTCCAAGGAATGTAAATATGGGGGTTGGTCTTATCGGGAACTGCCAAGATATAAAATTCTTCGCAGCTATCATTTGAGGGATCGCACGCACCTGACTCTTGAGCGCTAACCCCCACTATTAAGCTTTGCTCTGGCACATAATGCTTGGCTCCACACTTTAAACTATCCTTGAGGCGAAACTCTAGATTTTCAATCGGTACCACTTCCCAAACGAAGCGCCCAACGAGTTTCTGCTCCCACAGGTGCTTGTTGCATTTACCCACTGCTTCTTTAATAGGACAACCAAGCAACTCCAACGCCGCTTCATTAATTGTCACTATTCTCCCCTGCATATCTGTTGAAATAACCGCATCAGAGAGGCTTTCTAAAATATCTTTCTGATACTGCTTTTCTAGGAGAACGTTTTCAAATAGTTTGGCATTTTCTAGAGCAATTCCTGCCTGAATATTAAACGCCCGCATGAACTCTTCATCAGAACCTGTGAAGCTACCTTGGTGCTTGTTAATTAGCTGGGTGACGCCAATCAGTTTTTTTTCTGAGTTAAATACTGGCATGCATAAAATATTGCGCGTCAAATATCCCGTTTGCCTGTCTGTTTCAGGATTAAATCGGGGATCTTCGTAAGCATTGGCAATATTCAGCGTCTCGCCAGTCGAGGCAACATATCCAGCAATTCCTCTGTTAGCTGGAATGCGAATTGGTATAATTTGCGTGCCATCTTTGTTGGCTACTTTCGTCCACAGTTCTCCACTCTCTTTACTCAGCATAAATAACGTGCTGCGATCTGCCTGCATTAGGTGTCGAGCTTGTTCCATAACTGAGCGCAGTGTTGCTTCCAAATCCAGGCTTTGACCGAGATAAGTAGTTGCTTTGAGTAGTGCTACCGCTCCTCGCTGATTCCTTGCCGCCATGTAAAATGATTGGCAGCTTTCTAGAATAATGCCTATAGAGGAAGCAAAATCGCGAAATCGCTGCTCGTCCTCTTCATCGAAAGGTTTATCTCCGGCTTTATTCAAAAGCTGAACGACGGCGACGACCTGGTTTTTGCTGCTGTAAATTGGCATGCAAAGCAGGGTGCGGCTGCGGTAGCCAAAGCGTTCGTCAACTTCTTTGTTAAATAGCGGGTGGTTATAGGTGTCGGCAATATTGAGGCATTCTCCTGTCGTAGCGACGTGACCCGCAATGCCAACATTAATGGGAATCCGCAGTTCTCTAGGCTTGCCATTGTCGAGATGGGTTATCTTAGACCATAGCTGACCTTTCTCGGCGTCAACCAGAAATATGGTGGTGCGGTCGGCTTCCAGTATTTGACCGATTTTTAAGGTGAAGGCATCTAACACCTGCTCTAGCATTGTTTCTAGGGCTTCGTTGTTAATCAAGTCGATCGCCCTAATAAATTGCTGGAATTCTGCGGTGATAAAGTCCAGCAAACATATAAATTCTGGAACCGAGAGGTCTTTGACCCGGCTCGTCAGCGCACTCGTGCGATTCAATTGAGTGAGCTGAGTCAGTGTAGCCAGAACGCTACCTGTGTTGGGGAGTGTCATAATCATGACTCTTTCCTAAGCTAATGTGGCCCAGCCGAGCGATAAAAACATCACTAAATAACAATACACTCAAATAACTTTAGTCAAGTTTTAAGCACCCACAACCATACTTTAACTGTCAATGCTAATAATCCCCAGTATCTTTTAGATAATAGAGATCTGCCAAAAGTGTGAAATTTTAATTGCTAATTGTCGATGGCGTTGTTTATGCACGAAACCTGCGAAGCTATGAACCCGCTAGCGCGATCGCTGTTTTAGTATGTCAATCGTAACGGAAACACTGGGTATAGAGTGTGACTGCGATCGCGTCTGCAAAATTTATCACCCCAGCAGCGATCGCTCCATCCTCTCGTCACTTATAAGTTTTATACCTATACCATAAAATCGACAATATTTCAAGATTTATTAACAAAGTTTCTCACAGTTTTTAAATCAACGCAAGGCTATTGATGTCGATAGAAATGTGGTGTTGGGCGGAAATCTGCTCCAACCCACCACGCCTAAGTAGTGGAGAAAAGATTATAATTATCTGCCCTTAATTTATTAACAACGGGGGGATAGAGACGATTAATTGCTAGGCAGTAATATATTTTACTTATCACATACACCGCCAGTTCAAAAAGTGCATCAAGCCAGGAACTTGCTAAAGAAATATCATTAGGTAAAGTCTGATGTTTACCACAAATTCAGATTTTACCTGATGAGATATACAGCTATTAGTGCATCCGACCAGGTTGAGCTTTACGAACTTAAGCAAGAGCCAAAATTAGCTATAAGAGCTATTGCCAAGCTGATGGGATCTCACCCACGTAAGTTGTCTTGTGAATTAAAGCGCAATCAATTTAAAAAAGGCAGCTGCTTACCAGATATTGCTAATCCAAGAGCTTTAGAGAGATGTTTTGAGGCTAAGACAGCGTTTACTAAAATTTGAACGGAGACTTTAACGGAGATTAAACATCATCGTGTAGATGAGCTACTTGATATTTACGCAGAAGTTAAGGGGTAATTAATAAGAGGTAATAGGTAATCGGTAATGGGAATTTATGAGTTATGAATTATGAGGTAGGGGAGGCGATAAATCGCCGTCTCTACAAGAGAGGGGGGGCTGGGCAAAACTCCGATTTTATCCCAATTCCCAAATACCCATTCCCAAATACCCATTCCCAATGAAAATTGCAATTTTCGGTTCTAGCCTTGTCTCCGCTTACTGGAACGATGCGGCAACATATTATCGCGGTATCATTCGAGCATTAAGCGATCGCGGGCATCAAATTACTTTCTACGAGCCAGATGCTTACGACCGCCAAAAGCACCGCGATATCCCAGATCCCGACTGGGCAAAAGTCATTGTTTATCCAGGTACTAGCGAAAATGGCGTTTACCTAGCGCTTGATGATGCTCGTAGGGCTGATTTAATCGTCAAGGCTAGCGGCGTCGGCGTCTTTGATGAATTGCTAGAAGCAGAGGTTTTGAAAATAAAAAGACCTCAAAACTTAGTTGCGTTCTGGGATGTAGACGCACCCGCAACTCTTGAGAGAGTACAACACAACCCAGCCGATCCATTCCGTTCCCTGATCCGGCGCTACGACCTCATTCTCACTTACGGCGGCGGCAAACCTGTCGTTAACGCTTACAAGGCGCTGGGTGCGCGTGAGTGCGTTCCCATATACAACGCCCTCGATCCTGCCACTCACTACCCGGTTGCGCCAGATCTCCGATTTGCTGCCGATCTGGGCTTTCTGGGAAACCGTCTGCCAGACACAGAGGCGCGTGTTGAAGAATTCTTCTTGCGTACAGCATCCCAATTACCACAAAGCAAATTTTTAATGGGTGGTGACGGTTGGGACAATAAGCCAATGTCCAGCAATGTTAAATATCTGGGACACGTTTATACTGGCGACCATAACGCCTTCAACTGCACGCCCCTCGCGGTTTTAAATATCAGCCCCGCGAGTATGGCACGTTACGGCTTTTCGCCAGCGGCGCGAGTGTTTGAGGCTGCGGGTGCGGGTGCTTGTATCATTACGGATGCTTGGGAAGGAATAGAGTTATTCCTGGAGCCGGGACGGGAGATTTTGGTAGCTGAAAATGGGAAAGAGGTGGGAGAACACCTCCGCCAACTGACGCCTGAAAAAGCCCGTGCTATAGGTGACGCTGCCCTCAAGCGGGTTTTAGCTTCACATACTTACGCCCACCGCGCCGTCCAACTTGAAGCTTTACTCGCTGGAAAATTGAAGTGCTAAGCTCAATCTCTCATTTGCTCTTCCTACTTGCTCTAAACGGGGCAGTTTAAATTTTTAGGGCAAAGTGGAAGATGGCAAAATCAATTGTAGGCAATCGGTAATTTTGCTTTGTCCGATATGTTAACCACAAAACTAATTGCCAATTACCAATATTGATGAAACTTGTCATCTTGGGATTAGCAATCACTTCCTCTTGGGGAAATGAACGCGCTACCAGCTACAGGGGGTTGGTGCGCGAATTGGTGACTCTTGGGCATGATGTTCTGTTTGTTGAGCGAGATGTGCTTTGGTACGCGGCAAATCGCGACTTACCCAGTCGTCCTTACGGTCGTACTAAGCTTTATTTAAGTCTTAATCAGCTAAAAGACAGGTTTGCTTCTGATATCGGTGATGCCGATTTTGTGAGGGGTGGATCTTATGTGCCCAGCGGCGTGGCGTTGGGTGAGTGGGCGATCGCAGCTTTTCCTCGTGCCCGCGTGTTGGCAGAACATACAGCTTCCCACCGCGCCGCACAATTGGAAGACTACGTGTTTGAAGTACTAAAGTGGCGATCGCAGCAATCTTAGATTTTAGAGATTAAATTTTAGTTTTTTCTCAATAAAAAATCCCTCTGTCGTATCATTATTGCTAAATGATAAATCTGGAAAGATCAGTGTTTTTACATAGGTGAAAACATTCATCGATCTATCTTTAGGGCTACTAAAGTAGCTTCATGTTTGTTTAAGGTTGAATAGGCCTAACTAACGCATCTACATTTCAATATTTAGTTGGTCAAATAACCTTGGGGCTTGGCAAGACTGCCTAATGCCGGATAGCTACAAATAACACGTAAAAATCCTTACGCAATAAGGAGTATCAAATTTGAGACATAATATAGTAATAATACTAGCCTGATTGTTCGAGCTGTTTAACCTTATCTTCATAATTCAGTTTCATGGCAAACCAGCAAGCCAATTGTGGTGCGATCCAAAACCTCTCCCCAGAGTGGATGTATGACGGCGCTCTGGCAGCAACATGCTGCGGAGTTGTCATCGCCGATGCAAGCCAGCGGGGATATCCGATTATCTATTGCAATCCGGCTTTCGAGACGATAACTGGCTATTCACAAAATGAGGTTATAGGGCGCAGTTGCCGATTTTTACAGGGCGCAGACACCGATAAAAATGCTTTGGAAAAGCTGCGTCAGGCGCTGGGTGAAAAGCGAGAATGTCAGGTAGTTATAAAGAATTACCGGAAAAATGGGGCTGTTTTCTGGAATGAGTTAACAATTTCTCCGCTGCGCGACACAACTGGTACGGTGACGCACTTTATCGGAGTCCAGAAGGATATCACCGAGCAGAAGGAGGCTCAAGAAGCACTGCGAGAAAGCGAGACGCGGCTGAGGCTGGCACTAAACGCGGCGAATATGGGCGTTTGGGACTGGGATGTGCAAACTGGCAAGCTAAATTGGTCTGAGGAAGTCGAATCGCTCTTTGGTCTGGCGGCGGGTTCGTTTGAGGGCACATATGAGGCTTATCTCCAGCGCATTCCTTCTTCAGATTGCTACCGCGTGACTCAGGAAATAGTCTCTGTCATGCAGGCAAAAAACGATTATCGTTTAGAACATCCTATTTTGCGTCCCGATGGGACGATTCGGTGGGTGCAAAGCAGGGGTGCGGTTTTGCGAGACGAAACCGGGAAAGCGATCAGGATGACCGGGACAGTCATGGACATTACCGATCGCAAAGCGGCTGAGGAGGAGTTGCGACAGCAAGCGGAAAGAGAGCAGTTGACGGGAGCGATCGCCCAACGCATCCGCCAATCTCTTAACTTGGATGAAGTCCTCAACACTGCTGTGGCAGAAGTACGGGAATTTCTCAAGACTGACCGCGTAGTGCTTTATCGGTTTTACCCCGACGGAAACGGGGTTGTGATCGTAGAATCGGCTGGCGATGGTGTGACGCCAATTCTGGGAAGTAATATAAAAGACCCCTGCTTTGGGGAAAAATACGTGCTTCCGTACCAACAAGGTAGAATTCGAGCGATTGAAGATATCTATAATGCAGGTATCAAGCAGTGCCACATCGATTTACTAGAGCGGTTTGGGGTAAAAGCAAACTTGGTAGTGCCAGTTCTGCAAGGACAAGACTTGTGGGGACTGTTGATTGCCCATGACTGCTCGAATCCAAGGAAATGGGAGCAATCGGAAGTAAAATTGCTGCAACAGTTGAGCGTGCAACTGGCGATCGCAATTCAACAATCCAGCCTAGTCGAACAACTTAGAACTGAACTCAAAGAACGCTTAATAGCAGAAAGGCACTTGCGCGAGTCAGAAAATTGCTTGAGGCAAAAAGCTACTGAACTAGAACAAGCACTATCCGAGCTGCGACAGACCCAAGCACAGCTAATCCAGATCGAAAAAATGTCCAGCCTGGGGCAGTTGGTTGCTGGTGTTGCCCACGAAATTAATAACCCAGTTTCCTTTATATATGGCAATCTGGAGTATGCCAATCAGTATGTCCAAGATCTCCTCCAGCTATTGCAAGTCTATCGTGTCGCCTATCCCCAACCAGCGCCATCTGTTGTAGACGAAGCTGAAAAGATTGATTTAGACTTCCTAATTCAAGATTTCCCCAAACTACTGACTTCTATGAAAATGGGAGCAGACCGCATCCGCGATCTAGTGCTGTCGTTGCGTAACTTCTCCCGCCACGATCAAGCTGAGAAGAAGCCAGTTGATATTCATCAAGGCATTGATAACACTCTGTTGATTTTGCAACACCGATTGAAGGCAGAAGGAGAAAATCCCGCCATTCAAATTGTTAAAGAATACGGTGATTTACCTCCAGTAGAGTGCTACCCTGGCCAACTTAACCAAGTATTTATGAATATCCTCAGCAATGCTATTGATGCTTTGGATGAGCCAAAAAACCAAGGAGGCGCACAGAAATACGCAATTCACAATCAAAAATCTAAAATCCCAAATCGGCAAATTAGGATTTGCACCGAACTTCAAGACCAAAATCGAGTGATAATTCGGATTGCAGACAATGGCTCCGGCATTCCGGAAACTGTCAAGGAAAGAATATTTGACCCTTTCTTTACAACTAAACCTGTAGGAGAAGGTACGGGGCTGGGCTTGTCTATTAGTTACCAGGTTGTTGTCGATCGTCACGGCGGTCAGCTCAAGTGTTTATCAACACCGGGACAGGGTACAGAGTTTATTGTGGAAATTCCTCTAAAGCAAACGGCTGCTGTTGCGCCAATAGCCGCTTACTGTCGCCTACCCCTACAAGATAAGGCTCCGTGTGTGGCCTAGAAAGTTTACCGATTTTTAGATTTTTAATTGGGAATATTCCCAAAAACACAACTCTTGTAGTAAGTCGTTGTAATTAGATGTTTGACATTTAATTTGCCTATAGCCAATAGCTATCAGTGCAACAGCTTTTTGTGTTTTGCCTGACAGCTTTTTGATTTACTTATTAGGCGGAAAAATTAAAACCCGCAGAAGTTTGGAGAGCATGGTTTCAACTTAAACAGGTTGTATGTATGCTCGCGCGGTTAGGCTGCGGGTATATTTATGTTGTAACACAATGCGGCTAAAATAGCCAAATTTTTACATAGCAAAAGGTTTGACAGCAAAATCGCCCAAAGTTACCGTGAAACTTTGCCGCTGCCCAGCCGCAGCAAAGTTAACGATGACTTCCGAGGCTACAGCAACACTCAGCATGACTAAATTGCGTGCTAGCGGGTAGTCGCAGACATCATCATTTGCTGGGGAGGGGACGCGATAGATTTCGTTCCAGATGATTTCGGCATAATCGCCACCTAGTCCAACGTGGAGACACGGGAGATTAGCATTAGCGCAGTAATCTTTAACTGCGCCACGCGCTACGCTGTTGTCGAAGGTATCGATTACTAAGGCGCTACCTTCTAACATTTGGGCGGCGTTTGCAGGTGTAAGTTCTTTGGGACGCGCATCGAGGGAGACTCCCAAGGCGCGATAGAGGGTATTGGTGAGGATTTTGGCTTTATAAGCGCCAACATCGGAACGATAGTAAGGTTGGGTGGAGAGGTTGCGTTCTTCGATGCGATCGCGGTCGATAACTCTCAGTTTGCCAAAGCCAGAACGTGCAAGATTTTCAGTAATATTAGCGCCTAAAGCTCCAGCACCGCAGACAGTTACGGGGAAATTTTTTAATTTCTCCATAATTGTTGGTGTTCTTTGCAGTTGTTCGTGGAAGAAGATAGACATTTTAGGAATTGGGAATGCGAATTGGGAATTTTAGATTCAATCCAAAATCCAAAATCTAAAATCTAAAATCAAAAGTCCCAGTAGCCTCGCGCTTCGATAACGCCGACGAGAGATTGCAAGTCAAAATCGCGATCGCGTCCGCTTAGACAGATGCCAGAACTAATGACTGTAAGATGTTTTTTGTCAATAGCAGATGTGTGACGTTCGCCTCTAGTGGTAGTCCATTCAATTTGCCAAAAGTCACCGCGATCGCGGAATTCTTCTAGTTCGCCGCCACCCATTTGCAGCGCATTCCGCAAACGTTTTTCATCGCTGTTTTGTATCTTGAGATATTGAGCGCGATCGCGCCGTTCTTTTTGCTTGAGTTTTTGATTTTCCCGTAACTGTTTTTTGCGTTCTTGCTGCTGTTGCTGGCGTTGTATTCGAGCTTGATATACTGCCGTTTGTTGCAATGCCAAATCGTAGACTGTACGCATCTCTGGTGTCATTCCAGCAAAGCGCAATGTTTCTAATGGCGTTAGCTGGCGGAGATGTTCTCTGAGTTGTTGAGCTACTATTGGATCGGCGCGGCGATCGAGTTCGTCAAACCACCAAGCACGACCATCAAAACGCGCGATCGCAGGCTCAAAAGGATCGCCTTCAGTTACCAAATATACCGGAAATGGTTTGGCGATACCGATGCGCTGCTGCATATCGGATTCGTTGACAGGGTAAGCGAGCCACGTTTGTCCTTCCAAAACATAGGCGAGCCGCAGGCGCACAGGCTTTAGCAGGCGCAGGTATTCTGCAACTTGGGGTAAGTTTGCCTCCTCCACGAGTTCTGCTGTTTTGGAGTTTTCCGGCTGGAAAATACCCCAGCCTTCAAAGTCTTGCGGTTTGGGGGTGAAGGTATAAACCATGCCCGCGACGGATGCCCGTACAGATCCGCCCCGCACGCAAGGAGCAAAAAATTGAGTATTGCCTAGCTGGGATTCCTGGGCGGCAATTTGGTTGAGGAGATTGCGGATATCTGCCACGATATTGCCCTAATTGTTTGATTCTGAGGAGTTGGGCGGTAATAAGTCTGTAGTGGTACTGAGCATCTGCGATCGCAGGCTGGCAACTTGTTCAAGCATGAATTTCTCCATCGTACCCGCTTCCATTGCGTTCATCCAGCGAATTGTAGAGGAGACAAATAGCTCTTTCAGGTAAGCGAAAGAGAAGCCATCGGTTAATTCAGCAATCTGAGTTACAACCTCTCCAGACAAACGCATTGCTGGCTTTAAGCTATCGTTCCAAAATGTTATATAAGCCAAGCGTTCTGTCAAAGCTGGTAACTCGAAATGATACTTGCGATCGAAGCGGCTAGGTCTGTTAAGAATCGCCGGATCTAAACGTTCTGGATGGTTAGTTGTAGCCAGAGTTAAGATACCTTCGTTTGCAGCAAAACCATCAAGTTCATTGAGGAAGAAAGAACGATTTTCTCCAGTTACCAGAGAATCTATATCTTCCAAAACTAGAATGCATGGCGCGGACTGGCGAGCGCGATCGAATACTTCGCGGATATTTGCGTTATCAATAGCAGAGGAAGACTTGACGCTTTTGACATACAAGCAGTTTTGCTGCATTTTATTGATTAGCGCTTTAACCGCGTGGGTTTTGCCATTTCCAGGAGAACCGATAAACATAATTCCGCGCTTCCAAGGTACGTCATAAGCTTTATAAGTCTCGCGGGAAGCAAAGAAGTTTGCTACATCATCTTGGATATCTTGTTTGAGGCGATCGCGCAGAACAAGGTTATCAAAAGTTGCACTTTTGATTGCCTTAGATAGTTCTTCACTTTTCTGCCAGTAACCATTTTCAAATACTAGAATCTCATCATCTTCAATCTGACAGTACCACTCGCATACAGCAGCAAAAAATGATTCTGCAATTTCTTTAGTATCTGCGAGTATCCAGTAATATCGAGTAGTAGAGCAACCTTCTGGCCAAGTCATTAAGATTACCTCAAGCTTATTTCCTTGCCAAGCCACACGGAAATAGGCGTGTTCTGCATTAGCAGTTATTGATTTTTTCCACGAGTTCCAGCTAGTTGAAATCTGGTTGTGGATATACGATTGAGGTTCAAGCGTACAAAAATTTTCTGCTGCATAGCCTTGGACATTGAACGACCACTCACTACCTTCGATAATGGCTTTATCGGGATAAAGGGCGCTCAATCCTTGGCTGACATTGTAGGAAATAGCAGCCATAGGAAGCGAGAGCGATTTTGAAATTAACTTGTTTATCTTCATTAGATTTGTTCGGCAATTTTTTTACTAAAACTAGGAGCAATTTGCCTCAATTCCCCTTTAATAAATGCGTTTTGTGCAAGTTCAATACTTCTCATATAACCCCTCTCCTTGCAGGAGAGGGGCAGGGGGTGAGGTTGGTGGGAAGCTTGCGTAAATTTTGTCTACAAAACATTTGGGATAGATTCCTGATATCTCACCTAAAAATTCTGGACTCATCTTCCTTAAAATACTTATCTAACTCTGCAAGCAAAGGATTGATAGTCTTTTTTTGAATCGCATGTGGTGGCTTCCATTCCATCCATATAAAACTATCGTGTTCGCTGACTTGTATATTTACATCCTCTTTCAACCATCCCAAAAATATCACCACAGTCTTGTTAACTATTTGATTCCCAAAGCGCGGGGACTGGGTTTGATAATTAGTAGTAAAACGAAATGTATTATCCAAGTCTAAATTGCTAGCTTGAATACCAGTTTCCTCATATAGTTCGCGTAAAGCGCAACTCCACTCATCCTCGCCAAATTCCATGTGACCTTTTGGCAAGTCGTAGCGGTGGGGATGCTGCATCAATAGAAAGCTCAATTGCGGCTTATTTCGCATCACTATTACACCGCAAGACTTTTTCTCTAGCATAGCTATATATGAAATTAGAGTTGATGTAAATACTCAGGGGGAACGTTATCCACTAGCCATACACCATTTTCAGAACAGTAAAACGTGTATCCGGCTTTGTGCATTGCAGCGGCATCTACAGCAAAAACAATGGGACGACCGTGCCTAGCGCCGACAGCTTTTGCTGTTGCTATGTCGGCTGATAGATGGACGTGGTGACGCGACATTTTGCACAAACCCTTGCTAAGAATTGCATCGACTGCTTTATGACCCGTACCGTGATAAAGCACATCTAGGGGGACAGCAGGAGCTAATTGTAAATCTACTTCTACGCTGTGTCCTTGATTGGCGCGAATTAGACCTCCTGTTTCGTCGAATGAAAAGCGTTTTTTGTCGTTATTTGCGACAATTTCATTCAACTCGGCACGGTCGATAGGGAAGCGATCCTTTTTACAGGCGGCTAATAGTTCATCTACAGAAATCCAGCCGCCTTCGCCAAGTTCTAGACCAATTTTATCGGGACGATGCCGAAGCACGTAGCTGAGATATTTGCTGATTTTAACTAGCCGAAACTCGTTCATCATACAAATCGGTGAATAAATTCATAGGTAAAATCAACTCTACCCTTGCGTAACATAGCTGGATCTAGTCTTTCAGTAGTGTTGCAAGTCATCAATACAACAAGTTTCTGCTCTGCTTGAATACCAGCTTCGTCAATTACGCTTTGATACAGAGTTCCATCTAGCAAACTCAAAATATGCTCAGTTTTGCTATTATTCTGGGCTGCTTCCGAGGCGCGGTCTTTAGCTAAGTTATCAGCTTCGTTGATAATGATACAAATTTTCTCCAAATAGGTTGGTGGTACAAAGTTCTCAACTGCATCGTGATCGAGGATAAAAATTACATACCCTAGAGGTGCAAGAATTTCTTTAGCTACTGCTTGCGTCCAGACTGTTTTCCCCGTACCAGGCTTACCGTATACAAGAACAGCTAATTTATTACTGTTAATAATCTCCTGCTGTACGTTGTCAGTAAAGCTTTGAATGTCTGCGGGAAATGTGCGAATTGGGTACTGGCTGTTAACTTTTCCTACGCGGCTTTGATACCCGCTAAGCATCACTGCTAGATTGTAAGTTGCCTTGTTAACAAGTTGCCCTAATTCTTTCGCGGTGAGCGTATAACGTCGCTGTCTCTTACCACAATTGACGATATGCAGCCAGATGTCATGCTTCGACCAATATGCTAAAACTGTGCCTGCTATTTCGATGCGGTTCCAGTCAACAAATTTATGTACGGGGTAATAAAAATGACGCTCTTCGTAAGCTTGGGTAATGAGATCGGGACGTCCTAATAATTCAACGACTTTGAGGACTGCGATCTCTTGTAGCCGCTTAAGAACGTGTTCGATGGGAATGGTGTCGCGGCTGACTGATTGGTTGAGAGGTGTTTCGGTACTGAGATTCTCGTCATAGCGATCGTCGGGTGCTGGGGGTGCGGGGGTAATATAGTTCCAATATTCATCAACTCTGTCCCGCGTGTTTTCATAGAAAACATTCAATATATTTGCCCACCAAGCATAGTCGTTGCGCCCTAAAGCATCAGCAATATAACTGGCTAAGTCTACAGTTTTGTGAGTTATCTCTAGAGGTTCGTTAGACGCAAGCTGCCACAGATAGCCCCAATCAACTTCTCGGTATAATGGTTGCCAACCAGCTCCAAGTAATTCTTGCGTTTTGCTTTTTTTGTACATGGAGTTTGTTCTTAGTTACTAAAGTATCTATGCGCGATCGCTTCTTATATTCCCAGTAACGGGGACGGACATTATTTAACTACACAACAAGTGCAAAAGATTCCAGATGTCTAAGCGGAAAATAGCTGCGATCGCGTTGATACTTTTAATGTAACTCAGTTCCGTTTTGGCGGAGCAGGTAGCGATCGCTTATCAATTTCAACACAACTCGTCCTATTTCTGGATGCGTCTTCTCTA
This sequence comes from Microcoleus sp. FACHB-831, assembly GCF_014695585.1. Lineage (NCBI taxonomy): Bacteria > Bacillati > Cyanobacteriota > Cyanophyceae > Oscillatoriales > Microcoleaceae > Microcoleus > Microcoleus sp. FACHB-831. The sequence goes on from NZ_JACJON010000075.1 coordinate 71,317, forward strand.
CAAGCGGCTGTACAACAACACCCTCCATCATGCAATCTGGACTCAGCACGCTATCAGCATTGTTAAACTGCGATACCGCTTCCCAGCTATAACCGCCAGCATAGAGTACAGGCACTCTGGGCAAAGAAAACTCTTCGCAAAAGGCCACAAACTCTTCCCAATTCAAGAAGTTAGCGCCCCGCCGAATGGCAAATATAGCAATGCCAATTTTGCCATTATTCAAACCATACTTAATATCTTGCACCCCATATATTTCCCCAAATACCTGAGTGCCTGTTGGCAATTTTTGCAAATATAGATTCTCGTTGTACGCTCGGATATACACGAGATTTTTATTATTCTCGTTGTTCTTCCAAAAGTAGTTATGGCTGCCAATGTGCGTCGTTCCATTAGCATCTACTAAAACACTAAAATTGGTTCCGTGAATCTTCTCCGTCACCACAACTTCTTCCCCATAATGGAGAATATCTCGATAGCGCTTCAAATTCTCTGGGCTGGGGAACTTGTAATGACCAATCGGGGCTTCTGCATCCCCATTCATGCTTTGCGGCAGAGGGTATTCATACTTTGTAACCCCGAAATATTCTGTGCAATCATCCCCCACATTCCCCTGGAAATTATCCCCAACAGGGATAAGCAAACCTTCAGAGAAAATCCCGCGCAGTTTAGCTGCCCGCAGTTTCTTAGAATAGTAAGAACCAATTCCAAATTCATCTACAAACTTGTCGGGAATAATGCTATCGATGGGGAAGTAATACGCCAAATCACCAGACTTAAAATTACCTTTGGCAGTAATTACCTGATACGCCATTCCTTCAAAGGTCGCAATGTCCAGCCTGTCTGCATTGGGGTGAGAAGCGATACTATTTATTTTTACAACTTCTACTTTAAACGTACTCATCTATTGCCTGTGTGAGTTGAGTAAATTTCACGAATTTGTTGAAAATTTTCACGTTTACCTTAACCCGGCGAATTTGCTGGATTACCTCTAAATCATCAGGATGAATTTCGGTAAGTCGTTGCTGGACTGCAAGCGCTACCAGTTTGTAAGCTGTTTTGATATCGCTCATGCGCTTAACTCCAATTAGATAAAACAGAGGCAGAGCCTCTTAACCTCGTTCCCAGGCTCAGCCTGGGAACCAGAAACGGGAGGCTGAGCCTGAGAACGAGAATCTGGAGGGAGTGCCTCCCCAGGGTCTCTACCACTCAAAACTACTTGTCATCGCGAACTGGCAAAGGTATCTCCAGAATTTCCATCAGCAACTCTAGACGCGAAGAAGTGCTTAAGAATGGAATTAGATTAGGCAGCGAGTAGTAGTCACCTGCAAAGGTAAAAGTATCTACCTGTGCTTGTCGTTCTTTCAACTTTTTTTCTAGCCAATTGTAGGGATAACCCACTTTAACTATTAGGACGCTTGGCTCTACTTTTAAATCGCGCTTGTAAGCGTCGTAAGTTTCGGTAAAGTAAGGCGCTGCGTTTTCTCCTTCGTCTGTCACTATGATGATTTGCTCAACCAGTTGCTTTCTCAAACGCATTGCTTCCAACGCACACCCGATGCTGGTTGCACCGCTTGCTTTTAGGTGTTGAAATGCTCGTTCCCAGTCGCTTAATTCTTTGCCATTCGCTTTGATTGGGTAAGGCATAGTATCGAAGGCGTAGACGAATAAATCTGCCTGGGTAATGCCAGAAATTAGCGCGGCGATGCGCTTTCCCACATCAATTGCAGTATCCATAGAACTGGATTTGTCTACTAGCAAAGCTGTAGGCTTGCTAATTTTTCCACGCTTTTTTACCTGCTCGTCGGTAATGCGTTCTAGTCGCGCTACTGTCTCTGCATCTAACTCGGTAGCGTCGGCGGCGACACGAGCTTTAAATGCCGATACGTTTGTGCTTTTAGCGGCTTGCTCTAATTTTTCATCAATCAGCGCTTTGACTTGCGGGTTATCCATCGCACCCCGCGATCGCAGCGAGTTGAGGTTATTAATTACCTCTTGTGGCGACATGGAATTAATTAGCGCCACCAGCACTGTAGGCGTCATTTGCTTGACAGCACCTACTGCAACCGTGTAGGGGATTTTGTATTCTACAATTAGTTGCGCTTGCTCTAGAGGAGAGGATGCGATCGCCAGCAGTTTCATCACGTAAGCTAAACTATCTTCTGGCGGATTGTCTTTAAATAAAACTGCATCGGCACGCTCCCCAGGCTTAATATGTAAGCTAGCATACAGATGCTTCATAGCATCACGCGCTCTTAATGCCGCTCTATCAAAAAACGCAGTATTCTTCTCCCTTTGCTTTAAATAACGCTGCACTGCTGTACGAGTTGAACGCGGCATTTTACCGCGATGTTTCTTCATGAAATCTACAATTCGCGCCACCTGATAAGGCGGAAGTTCTTGCAGCATCATGAAACCAGCATCGCGATGTTCTGTTAGCTTGCTAGTTAACAAATTGCCAATAAATACTTCTTTGTGGTCGCGTACATCGCCTTTTTTTTGATACCATACGGCTAAGTGTCCGTAAAATATCGGATCGTTTTGCACCATCTCGTCATGGATTTTTGCTACCTGCTCTACTTCTCGGTGCGGCGTTGTCAGCAGACTATTAAGAATATCTAAACGCAAGTCGCGCTCGGTTGCTTGCATGGAAACCACCTCAATCTAGACAAATAAAAAAAATCCCTTTCTAGGATGTCGCACGCTTGCGAGTACAGTTTACCGCGCAAGTCGAGAAAGTAAATTAGTGCTTTTACTTTTTCAGTTGGGACGCGGCGACAACCACTATTATTCAAATAAAATTCAATATCCTGGTTTTAGTGAAACTTTCGCTCCAGCTGCTTCTAGCTGTCGCTTAATATCCTCAGCTTTACTCCCATATACTCCTTTCTCAACCAAATTCGGCGCTGCTTCTACAAACTTTTTTACTTGTGGTAAAGTCCAATCTGTCAGATGGCGTAACACTCTAATAACAGCGATCTTATTATCTACGGGTACTTCTTCTAAAACAACCTCATATAAAGGATCGTATTCGCCATCATCCCAAACTTTACAACGTAGATATCTACCTGTAACATCAACACCAAAACATTCTTCGATTTGAGAAACCAGATCCGCAGCTTCAAGTAAAGTTATTGATTTTAATTGTTCCAGGATTTCGCTGGTTTTCATTTTTGATTTTGGATTAAACAAACTAAGGGTATTGTCCATCAAAACACCTGGAACCAAAATTAGATCGGATGGTGGGCAATGCCCTCATACAATTTTGAATTTGGGATTGTAAAAACAAAGTCCTCAGTCATGAGTAATTGGGTTAAAAATAGCGATCGCGCAAGTTGATAAAGCTTGTGGTTACTTTAACGAAGTATGTAAGCTTTATTCGTTAGGGCGCGAGCGCTCCAAAATTATCAATTTGTGGGCATTATCTAAAGAAAGCTGCTACAAAGCAACGAGCAATGATGTCTTTGCTTCACCAGTCAGCTCGCAGAGTGGAAAACTTAGCCGTATACTGCTACTTAGTTGTAGGGAACTGTGCTAACTTACACAACGAACTACAACTTATGCACTGCGGACTGCGGACGATTTATGTGTCATTTTTATACTACATAAATAATACAAGACTGTCAAGCGACTGGCAAAATATTTTTTAGAGCGGTGGATGGAATGCCTGACTTATATCAGCGACCGATTGCTGTTGATTTATTTGCTGGTGTCGGTGGATTTTCGCTGGGGATTGAGCAGGCTGGCTTTGACGTGCTGGTAGCTGTTGAACAAGATCCCGTTCACGCCGCCGTGCATAGTTTTAACTTCCCCCGCACTAAGGTTCTGTGCGCTGATATTACCAAGCTGTCGGGTGAGGAAATTCGGCAAGCGTGCAAGGGAAACCCAATTGACTTGGTGTTTGGAGGGCCACCCTGTCAAGGTTTCTCAGTCATGGGTAAGCGCTTAATTGATGATGACCGCAACGACTTAGTGTTTGATTTCTACCGTTTGGTAGTAGAACTCCGACCCCGCTACTTTGTAATGGAGAACGTACCGGGGATTTGCCAGGGGAAACACGCTGTTTATCTCCACCAACTGTGCGAGAAGTTTGTCTCAGCAGGATACGAGATTGCAAAGCCGCGAGTTTTGAATGCGGCTGATTTTGGCGTGCCGCAAAATCGTAAAAGGCTGTTTTTGCTGGGTTCTCGCATTGGGGAACGGCCTTTAGCCTATCCCGAACCAAGTTGTAGTAGCAAAACTACAGTCAGGGACGCGATCGCATCCCTCCCCAACCTGGACGACTTCCCCGAACTACGCCAAACCGATGAAGTCTGGCTCGACGACACGCACCTGCACCAAATGCAGGTATCAGCCAGCAAATATGCCAAAATGCTGCTAGGCTTGGAACCCGACGCGGATAATTTTGGTTATCCCCGGCAGTGGTATACCAAAATGCTGACTAGCTCAATGCGAACCCAGCACAGCGATACCTCAATTGAGCGATTCAATAGCCTAAGCTGTGGGCACTTAGAACCGATTAGCCGACTGCGACGCCTCGACTGGGACGGACTTTCACATACTTTGCGTGCTGGAACGGGTGCGGGGCGCGGTCGCTACACATCTCCCCGTCCCATCCATCCAGATTATCCCAGAGTTATTTCTGTGCGAGAAGCGGCTAGGTTGCACTCATTTCCCGACTGGTTCCGCTTCCATGCAACCAAGTGGCACGGGTTTCGGCAGGTTGGCAACGCCGTTCCCCCCATGCAAGCAAGAGCAGTTGGTAGGCAAGTTATTAACGCTCTTGGTATTAAACCACCTAAGTACGTCGAACCGATGCATCCCTTGCTGCCGCTTGGTTTCGCGCCCTCAAACACGCAGTTGCTCAGGTTTAACCTCAAAGAAGCAGGACAATATTGGAAACAAGTCAAGCCGTGTCGTTACAGTTTCACTCCATTGTATGAGGACAGGCATCCGTAAAGTAAGCCATGCTAGTTGTAGTAGATAGATATAGACAAGACCCTAGCTGTGTTGGAGGGAAATCAAGATGAAACTGAAGATTTTTGCTACTTTAGCTTTACTAACGACTCTATCGGTAGCAAATCCGGTTAAAGCTGACAACCCCGAACACGTCAAGCAGTTACTGGAAACCAGTGCATGTGCCAAGTGTGACTTGACAGGAGCAGATTTGACAGGCGCTCACCTTATTGGTGCTGATTTGAGAGATGCCAATTTACAGGGAGCAATCCTAGTCAATGCCAATTTAGAGGGCGCTGACTTAACTGGTGCTAATTTAAGCGGAGCAAATTTGAAGGGCGCTTTTGTTAGCGGTACTAGCTTAAATTTGGCTAACCTGACCAATGTTAATTTTAGTCAGGCTATGTTGCATAATGCTGACGTAACTGGTGCTACTTTGGTTGATATCACCTTAACCGACGCTGATGTATTTAACACAGGGATAAGTATTGGTGGAGAATATCCCAGCGATAATTAGGTAATATTATTGGTGTTGCACTGATTAGTTTACAGGTCGGGCGGCAATTGAAAATATATTGTTTATTTTGCCTTAGTCGCTGACTTAACAAGATGAGGTAAGTTTCTATGAACTGGCATGAACTATTAACCTTAGTGCTGATGCTCACTCCCGGTCTTTTGCTATCTATCTTGATAATGGGAGCGTTCGCAGCAGGCGGCTGATTTTATCTATAGAAGGTAAGAGTAGTGAAGTAAATTAGCACTTCTTATCCTGCTTGGAATAATAAGAACCAAGCTATTAGCTTAAGGAAAAACGGTGTACGGCGTCAGGCGCGTTTAGCAGCCACTAGAAGACGCCGTTTTACCTTGTTTTTGGCGGCTCATTTCCATGGCTGACTTGAGTAGAGTCAGTTTATGGCAGTCAATCACTTGATTTGTCGCCGCTACCTGGTTTACGAGGCAAAGAACCAGTGCCTGCGATCGCATCATCTAGTTCCATGCGTTGTTCCATCTGACGCAAGAAATATCCCGTCATCATTGCTGAGGCAAGCAGACCAGCTAAGTTTTCTCGGTCTGTGGTAATTTGAACGTTGAAATGGTCAGACGGTAGCATACCTACCAATCCTTGAACGTTTTGCGAGATGATTTGTTTGATGTCAGGAGTTGCTGACTTGGCTACTCGCGCTAAAACTTCGGGAGATTGGTGTTGCAGATATTTCAAAAGCTGATTGACTTGGGTATCTTCAGCATCGCAATTGAAAAAGTCAGAGTTAAATGCCATTTCGACTGTTAGGTATTTGACTTGTTATTTCTACTCTAAACGATCGTGTTAGCCGCTCACTTCGTACTTAAAGACTAGGTTTTAAGACTCAGAAGCCTGGTTGAGTTGCTGGGGTAGTTGATTCAATTCAAAATATTGAGGGAATTTGTCTGTAACCTGCAACCAGTAAGAGCGACTATCGGCTTGGCGGCGTTTGCGGATAAAACCTAGTTCTACGAGTTCTTGGACGTGCTGATAAGCTCCAGAACCGCGCATATTAACAAGGTCAGATTGAGTGAGGGGGCCTTTAAGCGCGATCGCGGCTAGGGTTCTTAATGCTCCCACTCCTAAGTTTAGGGGTACTAAAGTTTCTACCAGATTTTGAAAGGGCGATCGCAGTTGTAAGCTGTAGCCATCTGAACTTTCAACTACTTCCAAGGCACTATCTCTATGGGCGTAGTCGGACATTAATTCAATTATCGCGTCTTTAGCGTCATCGCGATCGCATCCGGCATATTCCGCGATCGCCCCAATTGACAGCGGCTGTCCTTTCAAGTATAGAATCGCTTCTATTTTTGTAGCTAGGTTAGGCATGGAGATTTTGCATTTTAGATTTTAGATTTTAGATTGAGTCTTCGTAGGAGTCCAGAGGGGAAACCTCTACAATCTGCAAATCCTAAATCATCCCTGCCCCAACCTCCCTAGTGCGAAATCCAAAAATCACCCATCTTCAAAATAATGCTTCCTCATCAAGCATTGAGCTTAAAGTATTGCCACCAACATCAAAGGCTACTAAAATTTCACTTTCTTGGTCTTCTCTCTCTTGTAAAGATTGCCAGCCAGCTTGCCATTGAGAGCGGTCTTTTAGCAGTTTGGCATTAGTCCAAAAACGGACGTTGGGATCGCACGCGGAGACCATTTCGGCAAAGACAAAACTACCTTGGTTTTTACGATTGACGACTTGAAAATGTCGCCATCCCCACATTTTTTGCTGAGCCGTCCATTTGGAACCGACCAGGTAGGGAAATTTCTGCTTCTTCTGCATTTCCTAATCAATCAGATATTTCTTGAGGGAATACGCTCGGCATTCCAACCCATTTTTTTCTATACATATTACTAGCCGATCTACTTTTGGTTCCCAAATCCACCTGACCCGGTTGGCAATTTTTTGTCGCTTCTGGATCAGGCGTTTTAGTATGACTTCGTTGGGGCAAAGTATCTGGAAAGTAATTTGTCCGTCTTCTTCTATCTCGCGAAACAGGCAATCGCGAAGTATTGCACGGATGCTGCTGTCGAATTGACTGTGAAACTCCTTTAGCTGCTCAATCCAAGTTGTTTCCCTACAGTAAGGTGGTAGATTTTCTTCGTCGTCGTTAGGGTAGATGGGAAACATAGTTTTTAGAGGCTAAGGTTTTGTCCATCTTAGTGATATTTTGGGGTTTAAAAATCTAACCGGGCGATCGCTGCTTTGATTTAGCCAAGATTCGTGCGGCTATTACTCCGCCGATTAATCCAAACAAGTGCCCCTCCCAAGATATGCCAACTCGTGAAGGCAAAACTCCCCAGAGAACGCCGCCGTAGAAGAAACAAACTATTAAGGATAAGATAACGGCGATCGCGCTGCGTTCAAAAAAGCCGCGTAGCAACAAAAATCCTAGATAGCCAAATATAACCCCACTCGCGCCAATGTGGATGCTATTGGGTGCGCCAAACAGCCACACGCCAAGTCCGCCGACCAACATGGATGCGGCGGTTACGATGAAAAAGTCGCTAATCTCTCTGAGCATAATCAGCCAGCCAAGCACCAAGAATGGTACGGTGTTAGCGACTACGTGAGGCAAATTTGCGTGTAGAAAAGGTGCGAACAGAATGCCCCGCAGCCCGATAGTGGTGCGCGGTGCTATACCGTACAAGTTAAGCCTGCCTCTAAAAAACGCTAAATCAGCGATTTCCAGTATCCAAAAGATAGCGACGAATCCACCTAAGATAATGGCTTGGGTTTTAAGTTCGCGAGCGATCGCTGCTTTGTCTTCCCTGCTCATGCCTTTGCCTCTGGGCTAGCCCATTTTGGAGTGATATTTCCAAGGTAGCAATTTGCTCCCGGATGGTCAAAGCGCGATCGCTCCTTTTGGCTAATCTAATCTAATTCCAAATTCAGCGCTTCTAGAATTTTGTCGATATACCAAGCGCGATCCTGGCTTGCACTGATGCAACATATTACGCAGGCTGCATTATTAGCGCCCTGCACCGTCATTTTTAACTGATTTTAGGTTTATTTTGCCTTAAACTCAAACGCGGGATGCTAGTAAATAGTCAATCTTGGCCTAGCCTTTCCGTTTTTATCTCTGGGGCTTTTTTAGGTAAATCTTCAGTATTTTCTATCCCAGCAGCTTCTTTTGCATTTTGTTCATCAACTTGCTCCTGGAACTCCGTCAGCGTCTTAAACATCTCTGGGCTAATCTGGAATACTGGCTTTTCTTCTGACATATATTTACCTCGATTTTTCTATTTATAGCCCAAGACAGTAATGTAATCGGTTTAAGTTCCGCATTCGCTTCCCCTAGCTCACCTTAAAAAAGGTGAACCATGAGCATTTGCGATCGCCGCCTCGTTTTTGAAAGTAAACTATCTTTTATAGCCACCCTTCAAAAGAGGCATTGAGTGGCTCTATTCGCTATTATCACACTTCTCTATGATATCGATTCAAACACCATCTGCGGAACTAGCAGATGTTCATCGCCTGAATTAACTAACTGAGCGATACCTAAAAAAACGCCATCTTCGCGATAAACCTGCAACAGTTCAGGTAGCGATCGCTCTGCGATATCCTCCCATAAAATCCGCTGTCCCTGACGCCATTTGTGTGCTTGTGTTGATGCTAAACTTACAGATGCTAAATGCTCTAAAGCTGCTGCTGGTGTAATTGGGTTAAATGTTCCTTCCTGTAGCTTAGTTTCTAATTCTTCTAAGGTTAAACTATCTGCAAGTTGCAACCCGCAACTTTCCGTACGGATTAATTTAGCAAGAGTTCCACCAGTTTGAAGTGCTGCACCTAAATCGCGAGCGATCGCTCTAATATAAGTACCAGGACCACACGCGATCGCTACTTCCAATTCTGGAAATTCACCATCCCGCCAATCCAAAATTTCTATTTTATTGACTTCAACAGTCCGCGCCTCAACTTCTATAGTTTCCCCAGCCCGTGCTAACTCATAAAGACGCTTACCCTGTCGCTGAATAGCACTATAATTAGGTGGCACTTGTTGAATCTTTCCCTCAAATTGCCCTAGTGCTTGTTTGACCTCTTCCAAACTTAACCCCGTTACGGGGTTAGAAGTTATAATTTCTCCTTGTAAATCGTCAGTTGTTGTGGCGACTCCCAGGCGAATTGTGGCGCGGTAAGCTTTATCCCCACGCAGATATTGTAAGAGGCGAGTAGCCTTCCCCAGAGCAATAGGTAAAACGCCAGTAGCAGCGGGGTCTAAAGTCCCCCCATGTCCCACACGTTTGAGGCGCAAAAGTCGGCGCGATCGCGCTACACAATCGTGGGAAGTAATTCCAAATGGTTTGTTTAAATTAAGAAAACCTTCCACTACAAAATCCTATAATTTTCTACTTATTTGAGCATAGCCTTGAACGAAACGCATCGTCTTAACTTTAGCTGACGCTTAATTTCAAAACTATGCTTATGCTTAAAGACAGCTTTTGACGCTCGTTAACTAACTGAACATAATACAATAAGAGGCTTGTAAAATATCCAAATTTAATTATTTGTAGGATGGGTAGAGTGCCAGCGAAACCCATTAAATTATTTAAAGCTTTGGGTTTCGTACCTCAATCCCACCTACAAAATGACATAAATTAATTCAATTCTCCTACTTATCGTGGTGGTATTGGTGGTGGAGTGGAATTAGCGCGTTCTTGCTTCTTTTTGATATCAGTGAGTGACTGAATGAGGTTCAAAGGCATTGCATATTGACTAATACTATTGGCATAAGAAGCGCTAAGGTAGGGCTGATATTCTGGATTACCTGCGATGTATGTTTGAAAAAAAGCTAGGCTCAAAGCTTTTACATAATCAAAAGCTATCCTTTGATCTGGCCCAAGCGCTCCTTCGGGAAGCGGTATATCCTTCGGCGATCGCGCTAACGTAGAAAAATGCGTTCCCTCTTTGAACAGAGCAAGATATTTATTTTGCTCCGTCACCCACGTAAATGGTTGAATCTGTTCTGGTAAAGCAGGTGTTACCGTATCCGCACTGCTAGCAACAAGCATCAGCGGTACTTGGATGTCACTCATGCCAGGTTGGCCAAAAACAGTGCTAGAAATTGGATTAATAGCGATCGCTGCCTTAATTCTTTCATCCTGCAAATTATAATCAGTAGGCGGCACTAAAAGCGCACGGCACTGAAGCAACAGGGACACATTTAAAGAATCATTCGATAGCTGGCAATCTTTCTGGATTTGCTCAAAATTAAGCTTTGCACCAGCAACAGCCAAAGCTGTATAGCCTCCAAAAGACTGACCAATTGCACCAACTTTTTGCAAATTCAGCCGACCTCTATATATTCGCTGCAATTCATTAAGCAGATCCTTCACATCTAAAGGTCGGTCAATAAATTCTCGCGGAGGAGCAGGTTCCCGCGCAAATCCGTTGATAACCTCCTGCAATCTATCGGCATTGCTGCCAGGATGTTCCGGTACGGCAACAGCAAATCCATAAGATGCTAAATGTTTAGCTAAATAAACAAAAGTTTCGCGGTTATTTCCCAGTCCGTGAGAAATTACTATTACTTGTGCATCACGTCCGCTCAACTGGGGAAGATAAATATCAACAGAAAAAGAACGGTTGCGGGCAATATTATTAACAGTAAATGTTTCTTTATCCCAGCTTAAGGGGCCTGGTTTTCGCAAATCTCGCATCAAGCGATCGCCTACCACTACTTGGTCAGCGCCAGCAGTTGGTCGAAACAAAGGCATCAGACGAACGCTATCGCTAGGAGTTTCGGCTGCTAGTTCAGCAAGCGCCTGCTGTTCAACAGCGCCGATTGCTTGCCCCGATTGACGGATAGTGTTTGATAGCTCGTCAATAATATCAAAGCCGCGCTGTGAGTTGATGCGAATGCCGTAAGTGGGAAACTTTCGTAAGACGTTCAGCGGTGTCAAGCCTTCATTTTTATCAGCAGCTGCTTGAATTAAAGCCGCGCGAATCGCATAAAAACCCGATTGGCCCGATTTCGTTTGAATTACCTCGCCCACCCGTCGCAAGATAGTTTCGCCCTGCGGCGAGTAGAGAAACTGGGCGATCGCTACAGGACCAACATCAGCCTTCGTTTGCAGAACCTGTCGCAACTGCGCTAACTGATCCGGCTTAAGATATCCAGCATAATTTGCTAAGTCGCCGCCAATTTTCCCTTCCTTCGCATAAAATTCCAGATCTTCTATAGGGAGAGTAAATTGCAATGGGCCGTAGTTAATATAAATTCGCTCCGCGCTCAAGGCTTTTTGCGTCATTGCAGTCCCGCTGCACAGCAAAAATCCCAGGTTTAACAGTGCGATTCCCAACTTAGCCTGTGAGGGCAGCCTATACCTTGCTCTCGCAGAAATCTGTTGGGGAGAAAGTTTGCTCGTTACATTGAGCGCATCAGGAGAAAGCCAGTTCATGTTAAGCTCCATGCGTTTAAAGCGCACAACTAAAGATGAAAATGTCCTTGTCGCTTCCGACTCCCGCACTTTCTTAGTGAAAAAGGGCAGGAGGAGCGCAACTTTTTCCAAATAGCGGCTATTGCCGTATGGACTGAAGATGCACTAGAGTTTAAGGTTTAAAGTTTGTAGACTCATCGGGGACAAGAGTTTGGAAGCACTGAAAGGAAGAGATTTACTGAGTTTGGCAGACCTGAATGCTGAGGAAATTCAGGGACTTTTGCACCTAGCCACACAGCTAAAAAGCGGTGAGGTAAAGTTGCGCTGTAACAAAGTTTTGGGACTGTTGTTTTACAAAGCTTCTACCCGCACCAGGGTTAGCTTTTCTGTTGCGATGTACCAACTAGGAGGACAGGTTATCGATCTCAACCCTAATGTAACTCAAGTCAGCCGAGGAGAACCGCTGGCAGATACAGCACGGGTATTAGACAGGTACCTGGACATTATGGCGATTCGGACGTTCGATCAGCGGGATTTGGAAGCGTTTGCCAGCTATGCCAAAATCCCGGTTATTAATGCTTTGAGCGACTTGGAGCATCCCTGTCAGGTTTTGGCGGATTTATTAACCGTTCAAGAGTGCTTTGGTTCTTTGGCGGGGCTGACTTTGACTTATTTGGGAGATGGCAATAATATGGCTAATTCTCTCATGCTGGGTTGCGCTCTGATGGGTATGAATGTCAGAATTGCCACGCCCCCAGAATACGAGCCGGACATCAGCATTCTAGAGCAGGCGCGGGCGATCGCTGCTGGACGTAGTGAAGTGATGGTGACAAATGATGCTAAAGCTGCGGTTTCCGGAGCGCAGGTACTATATACCGATGTCTGGGCGAGTATGGGGCAAGAAGATTCCGCTGATGCCAGGATTCCGATTTTTCAACCTTATCAGGTGAACGATCAACTGTTGAAGGGTGCGGCAAAAAACGCTATTGTCCTGCACTGTTTGCCCGCCCACCGCGACGAAGAAATTACTGATGCTGTCATAGAAGGTTCTCAGTCGCGAGTTTGGGATCAGGCGGAAAACAGAATGCACGCTCAAAAAGCTTTGCTGGTGAGTTTACTGGGAGCCGATTAAAGTTTGGGACGCACCACAAAACCCCGAATACTTTCTTGTGCGGCAGGCATCCCTCTTAGATAAGTGGAGGTAAGGGGGATTATCTGCCATTCCAGGCAAATTTATATTTTAAGTTTATTTTTTCTAAGCTATTTTATGGCTAATTAGCTAATCGCTACTAGACAGATTAGGGTATTTAGTAGTACGAATGTTCTATGAGGCAACTGTAAAAAAAAGATGAAGGCTAAAATTTCATACTTCAAAGTTAATACTTTGTACTTCAAACTTTTGCCTCTACACCAAAGCCTGTAGCTATATTGCCTTTAATTATGCAACTTCTAACTGACGCACAACAACAACTCTATGACTGGCTGGCAGATTACATTCGCCAGCATCAACACTCTCCTTCTATTAGACAGATGATGGAAGCGATGAACTTAAAGTCGCCAGCCCCGGTACAAAGCCGCTTGGAACACTTGCGCGATAAAGGATATATTGACTGGGCGGAAGGCAAAGCCCGCACAATTAGGATTTTGCGACAAACTGCTCAGGGATTGCCAGTTTTGGGAACGATAGTAGCTGGTGCTTGTGTTGAACCGTTCACTGATGCTGTAGAACAACTGGATTTGTCTCACTTATTCCAGCAGCCAGATTACTTTGCTCTGCGGGTGACTGGAGACAGCATGATTGACGATTTGATTGCCGAAGGTGATGTGGCAATAATGCGATCGCTGCCAGAATCAGACAAGGTAAAAAATGGCACGATTGTGGCAGCAAGAGTGGAAGGACAGGGCACAACATTGAAGCGCTTCTATCGTCGGGGCGATCGCGTTACCCTCAAACCAGCTAACTCTAAATACGAGCCAATTGAAGCCAAGGCGGCTGATGTCCAAGTGCAAGGTGTCCTCGTCGGCGTCTGGCGCGGATATGACCCCGTTCCCGTCAGGGTAGGAACAAAGAGGCGATTTTCCAAAACAGATGGGAAGCTTCCGCATTAGCTTATGGCACAACTCTTCTAAGCTCTAAAAAGCCAAGCATTTCAGGCTATCTTCCGCCCCTATGGGGAACAAGATCTGCATTTAGTTAAAAGCCAACAGGGTGCATAGATAAGCTATTTGCAACCAGTCTTTATTTACCTTCTCCGGAAATAAGCTCTCTCCTATGGCAAGATATCTCAAGTCATAGGAGTTATCGCATTTGCCGTGAAACCAACTCAATCGTTGCTGCAAGTTTTTCAAAGCCGTAAGATGGCGGCGCTTTTGTTCATCGGCTTTTCGTCAGGTTTACCCCTGTTCTTGACGAGTAAAACGCTGCAAGCCTGGATGACTTTAGAAAAAGTGGATCTGGGTGCGATTGGGTTGTTCAGCTTAGTGGGGTTGCCTTACTCGCTCAAGTTTATTTGGTCGCCTTTCCTGGATAGGTTTGTGCCACCATTTTTGGGGCGTCGTCGCGGCTGGCTGGTTGTGACGCAGGTGGCGTTGCTGCTAGCGATCGCCGCCATGTCTATCCAAAATCCCGCTCAATCGCTGCAACTTTTAGCAGTAAATGCCTTACTGATTGCTTTCTTGAGCGCTAGTCAAGACATCGCCGCTGACGCCTATCGCACGGATGTACTCGAACCCCTAGAAATGGGTGCGGGTGCAGCAGTTTTCGTCTTAGGTTATCGTATTGCCCTGCTCGTTACTGCTTGGCTAGCATTCAGATTAGCCGATCAAATGCCTTGGCCAGTTGTCTATTTGTTGATGTCGGCTTTGATGATAGTGGGCATCGTAAGTGCGATTTTTGCTCCAGAACCAGAGACACGCGATCGCCCCCCGGAATCTTTAGCAGATGCTGTCATCAAGCCGTTCATTGAATTTTTCCAACGTCACGGTCAGATACGTGCATTTTTCATGCTGCTGTTCATCGTCCTCTACAAATTTGGCGATGCTCTAGTTAACAATATGTCTACGCCCTTTTTGATCCAAACTGGCTTCACCCAAAGCGAACTTGGGGATATTCAGGGCGGCATGGGGCTAATAGCTACTATTGTTGGAACCTTATGCGGCGGGTCGCTTCTGAGCAAAATCGGCATTAATCGCTCGCTTTGGGTGTTTGGCGCACTGCAAGCCGTAAGTAACTTAGCCTACTTGGTTCTAGCGCAGGCTGGTAAAAGTTATCAGGTTTTGGTAATTACCATCAACATTGAAAACTTTTGTGCTGGATTGGGTACAACCGCCTTTATTGCCTTTTTGATGAGTCTGTGCAACCAGCGCTTCTCGGCTACTCAGTATGCCTTACTCTCTAGCTTGATGGCTGTAAGTCGGGATATCCTAGTTGCCCCAGCAGGGGCGATCGCGCAAGGAACTGGCTGGCCAATGTTTTTCCTGATTAGCGTCCTCGCTGCTTTACCCGGATTACTCCTGCTACCTGTCTTTGCCCCCTGGAACTCTCGCCCAGTAACAGATATGCCCAGATCGGGACTCGATGACGACGACGATGGCTCCGGTCGGTTGTAGGATAGAAATAGCAAGCTTTACAAAACTTAAGCTTAGTTTTCAGAAAACTCCCCCGCTGTCATCGCAGGCGAGATGCCTGCACCACAAAAATAAATATGGTTATCATTCGTCAGTACATCGCCCCTTTAATCGCAGTGCTAGTATTTTTCGTGGCGCTAGTAGCAGTAAGCGCTCGTATCTTTTTGCCCGCCGATATGGCTTCCCCCGCACCAATTGAAGAAGTCAGTCCCCAGCCTGAAAACGTCCAGACACCGACGCGCAGCCCAATTATGTAGCCCGGCAGTTAACCCCCCTTACAACTAAATTCACCCATGTCTGATGTGCTGCTACCGGGCTACCAGCTTCGCAATGGCTCTGGGATAGATCGAGCGTTGCTGGTAAAGTTTATGCGGCTAACTTACCAGGAGCTTTTTCCAAACCAGAATTTTTCCCATCTGGCTGAAACTGTTGAGCAATATTTTTCTAGAGATACACCTTTGTGGTGGGTGGAGCGATCGCTAGACACAAACCAGCTCGTTGCTTGTCTGTGGTTGGGGAATGCAATAGATCAAGTAACGGGCGATCGCCACGCTCACATTTTTTTACTCTACGTCTTGCCAGAACACCGCCGTTGTGGTCTAGCAAAAGCATTGATGAATCATGCCGAAGACTGGGCCAGAGCAAGGGGCGATCGCCAAATGGGTCTGCAAGTCTTCCAAATCAACCAACCTGCTTTGAATCTTTACCAGCAGCTAGGCTATCAAAATCAGTCCATTTGGATGCTAAAACCCCTGTCCCAAAGGCAACCTGAATGAGTCGAACAGGGGAATGGGGAAAGTTTTGAGTTTTGATTTTTGAATTAATAACTCAGACCTCATAACTCCTAACTCTATTCCCCATATCCAACTCAATACCTATCACTTTTTAGAACTGCCAAAGCCTTTAGCTTGTTTCTTAGCCTTACCTCGACTATGGGCGGGCTTAGCTGGCATACTTTTGCTAGACTGAGCCTCTAAGGCAGGATCGGCGATCGCAAACTGTCTGCCGCAGTCTTTACAAACGTACCTTTGCTTTTCGTTACGATGCCCATTTTTTCTGAGTTCGGTAGAATCGCATTTGGGACATTTAATCTCGATTTTCTCTTCTTTAGCCGCTGCTTCTACCGCAGGTGCTGGGGTATTTTTCTCGGTCGCATCAGCTATCGCTGACTGCCGATCCTCTGCGGCTGCATTATCCAGAGGCGCTGGTGTTGACTCAACAAGAGGCGAAACTTTCTCTAAGCGTACTGTCGAATCCTTCGTCGCCCACTGTGGGGATAGAACCCCAGGTAGAAAAGCGGTTAAGCGCCTATCTGCTTGAGACTCCTTCGCGCTTTCTTGAGCATTTTCTGTTTCTGTCCCGTTCGCCTCGGTTGGTGTCTGTTCAACTAGAGCAACAGTAGGCATGGTGGCTGCAACATTATCCTCAGATTGATCTTGATCTAACGATGGTGCTGCCTCTAGCGGTGTTTTTTCTATCTCAACTGTTGCCAACTTTGCATCAGTATCTGGGGCAGCATTGGTTGGTTCTTCTACTACTGCTTCATCAGCAACTAAATCTTGGTCAGTAGTTTCGGCAAGATTTATAGTTGGTTCTTCTACTACTGCTTCATCAGCAACTAAATCTTGGTCAGTAGTTTCGGCAAGATTTGTAGTTGGTTCTTCTACTGCTTCATCAGCAACTAAATCTTGGTCAGTAGTTTCGGCAAGATTTGTAGTTGGTTCTTCTACTGCTTCATCAGCAACTAAAGCTTGGTCAGTAGTTTTGGCAAGATTTGTATTTGCTTCTTCTACTTTTTCTAGGGCAACTAAATCTTGTAGAGGAGTTTCTGCAACTTCTGTTGCTGGTTCTTCTACTACTGTTTCCTCACCAACTAAATCTTGTAGAGGAGTTTCTGCAACTTCTGTTGCTGGTTCTTCTACTACTGTTTCCTCAGTAACTAAATCTTCTTCAGTAGCATCATCCTCAATATCGGTAGCTGGAGCTTTTACTTGAACAGTTTCAGCCGCGATCGCAGTTGGTGCAGAGGTTTCCCAGCCAGTCACCCTATGCTCTTGTACAACAGTAGGAGCAGGCTTCCAGTTGGGGTCTGGTTGGGGAATTTTGGGCTGAATAATAACGTGATTTACTACCTTGGGGGGAGCCAATCGACTGATGCGATCGCCTATATTTTCTGCGATCGCATACGTTACGGGAACAACCGTTGGCTTCGAGACAGCATCCCGAACCAAAGCAGCGATGTGTTCAGAATGATTGGGGGTTGGCCCATGTACATATTCAGGGGCAGTAGATACCCACGAATTTTGATTTGAGTTAATCGGTGGCGGTGGTAGTACTGGCTGCTGGTTAGACTCTTTAAGCGCGAGTGGCGGCATAAATCGCAGCGATCGCACCATCCGTCGATAAGGCTCTAAGTGATCTGTCATATCAAATCCGTCTGAATACTCATTGTTAATCTTTCTACCGTGCCTCTGTGTCCCTTAGCCCCTAATACCCGTGCTACCCTGACTCATCGGCTCTTAAAAAGCTCTTAATGTGGTGTAATATACCAAATTCACCTTCTTTGAAAGGCTAACCAGCGTCGGAATGTTAGTTTTCTTAACTTTTATTGAACCCCATATTGCCGATAGAGCCTCTTGGAATCAGGTAGGATAGGTTACAAAACGCCTGCCAAAGACAATGCCCATACCATGCGCGGGGAGTGGGAGTCAATTTAACAGCTATGTATGACGAAGACGACCTAACGGTACTCGATGATATCGATGCCGAGCTAGAAAGCCCCCTGGATACCATAGAACCGCTCGATGCCGAGTCAGTTGCACCAGCGCCAGATCCAGAAGCTATGCTGGCACTGCTGGAAGCACCAGAGACACAGCAACGCATGCTGGCAACGCGAGCCTTTTGCGAACTTCAGGATGAACGAGCAATCCCCCATCTAATTCGCTTGCTAGCAGATGGATGCCCGTTAGTGCGCGTGAGTGCTGCCTATGCGTTGGGGCGCAATCCCAGTCCAACCGCAGTAGAGCCATTAATAGTACAGCTAAACCGAGATTGGAATGGCTATGTCCGCAAGGGAGTAGTTTGGGCATTGGGAAACTGCCGCGATCGCCGATCTCTTGTACCGCTTACCGATGCCTTAAAAACTGATATTTCTGCCGTGCGTCTTTGGGCTGCAAGTGGATTGGCTCAAATGGCCTCAGTCGGCTACGAAGCAGTCGTAGCATCAATTCCACCATTAATTGAAGCATTAATGCAAGACCCCGTAGCCGCAGTCCGCAGTAACTGTGCCTGGTCATTAGGGCAACTCTGTCGCGAACTACCCTCTAACGTCGTCTACGCTGGTGCTATTGATGGATTGATAGAAGCATTAGCGGAAGACGAAGATCTAAGCGTCCGCGAAGATGCCAAATCAGCTTTGTTAAGAGTCGGAGATCCGCGCGGACTACAAATAATTGAAACGTTAGAAATGGAAGGAATATAGCAAAAAGAAACAGGGCATAATTCTATGTCTGCCCTGTTTAATATCTAGGTATCAATTGACCGCCCAGCACATAGCTAATAGTGGGGATGAGCAACAGCTTTCTGCTTCCCCACACTTGTAACAAAAAAGGCTATTTTCCTAACTGCTTAATCGGAGCTAGCGTATTAGTCGTTTTCCCCTGTAACTTTTTCCAGAGCCTTCTGGACTTTTTGTTCGATTGACAAGGTACCTTGGGAATTTTCGGGCCGTTTCATTTTATCTATATCAGCGGCTCCTTGGATTTCATTGAGACCTTCATTCGCTTTCTTCTGTGTCTTGTCCAGCGAGTAGGGGTCGTCTAAAACCGCCTCTTGTGCCTCTTTTTCAATCTTCAGCAGATTAGCCTCTCCGCTTGTAGGGCTAGATTTGGGGCTGCTGTAAGCAGGCATAGCCTGAGAGAACAACACCAAGGCGCAAACAAACGCAGCTAGAAGCACGCGCACCGGACGCACCCAAGCAGACAGGTTGAAGCGGAGCGATTTCATAAAGTAAGTTCTCCTAATTTTTTGAAGTTGGCACAATTTACGTCGTTGACCACTCCAAACATAGGTCACGACATTATTTTATTTCATCAAAATTTTGAGCCAGTGACATCTATAGCAGGGTAGATCTCCTATAATGCTTTAATGAGCAATTATTTGCCAAATATCGCCTCAACTGGGGGATAAAAACTCAATTCTGGGTATTAAAGGGTCTTGAACGAGTCCGAACCCGGTAAACCCCCACCTTTGAACCAAATTTTTTAACTGGCTTGCAGAAACCGACTCGACAGCAAAACGCGAAGCAACATCTGAGCCGTGAGTGTTGAGATAGCTAAGGGCATCAAAGTTTTCGCGAAACATCAACACATACCCGGCTCCAGTTTGCTCTGTATCTGGGTTGGGATGGGCAACGACATAGCGCCCATCGGCTGTTGAACGCAGCAAATAGTATACAGATGAAAGCATGGCAACTACAAAGTTAAGTGAGAAAAAGGGATTAGGGATTGAGGATTAGGGGTTGGGAAGAGGAAGGAGCCATCAATATTTTTCCCATTCCCCATTTCTTATTACCCATTCCCCCATTCACTATTCGCTTATTTAAGATTTTCTAGCTTGATTCGAGGATCAACAGCCTTTAGCAGCAAGTCTGCCAATAAGTTACCCAAAATTAGCATAAAGCCGCCCATCATCAAGCTTGCCAAGACCAGGTAGAGGTCTTGAATCAGCAACCCCTGTAAAATTAGTCGCCCTAAACCAGGCCAGTTAAAGAAAAATTCCGCAATAAATGCACCACTTAATAAGCTGGCGAATTCAAAACCTAGTAGCGTCACTAGGGGATTGATAGCATTGCGGAGGGCGTGAATGTAGATGACGCGGTTTTCTGGAAGCCCCTTAGCGCGAGCAGTCTGGATGTAGTCTTGGCGCAGAACGTCTAGCAATTCCCCTCTGGTAATCCGCTGCAAACCAGCAAAGCTGGTGATCGATAGAGCAATGGTAGGCAAAATCATGTGCCAGCCGATGTCTAAAATTTGACCCAATGGGGTTAAATCTATGTGATTGATGCTGGTTCTGCCTCCGACGGGGAAAAGCGGGGAGGTCAACTGGGCAAAGATCAGCAGTATCAGGGCGGTGATGAAGCTAGGAAACCCTTGACCCATGTAGCTCAAGACTTGCAGTATGCGATCTGCCCAACGGTTTTGGTTAACAGCGCCGACAATGCCAAGGGGAAGAGCGATCGCCCAAGTGACAATTAACGACGCGATCGCTAGTTCCAACGTCGCCCGTACCCGGTCCCACAACAGCGATGACACTGGTTGTAAATACACAAAACTCGTCCCAAAGTCCCCCTTGGTTATTACCCTCGAAAGCCACAAAAAATACTGCACCGTTGCTGATTTATCCAGCCCAAATTGTTGCTTGTATTCCTCAATTCGTTCCGGCGTAATCTTAGGATTCTGTCGCAGCGTATCCAGATAATTCCCCGGAGCAAGCTGAATAATTGCAAAACTCAGAACCGACGCTATAAGCAGGGTTAAAAGCGCCTGCCCCAGACGCTTTACTAAATAGAGAAAGGTTTCACTTGATATCAGTCTTTTGAACCAATTCCAACCAGAATCCGAACCCTTCTCAATCGAAGAATCATTACTAGAAGTCATAACAAGTGTATGAAGTATGAAGCCCTAGTTTTAGCGGCGCAACACACGTAATAATAGCTAATAGCTAATATTCAACCAGCGTTACAATTGGGACATCAGGCAGCCGTTGCCGCCCACCCAAATCCTTTAACTCAATAATGAAACCAAATCCTACCAACTGACAGCCAATTTGCTGGAGTAGCTCAGCCGTAGCACTCGCCGTCCCCCCAGTCGCAATCAGATCGTCCACAATGAGAACGCGACTTCCCGGATGCAGAGCATCCTGGTGTACTTCCAGGCTATCCGTACCATACTCCAGTTCATACTCTACCCTGTGAACAAGTGCAGGTAGCTTCCCAGGCTTCCGAACCGGGATAAAGCCAATTCCCAGCTTGTAGGCTAGGGCTGCCCCAAAGATAAAGCCACGCGACTCCATCCCAACTATATATTCTGGGGATAAGCTAGCGCACTTTTCGGCTAATGTGTCAATCGTGTAGCGCAGTCCCTCTGGCTCTCGCAGGAGGGTAGTTATATCCCGAAATAGAATTCCTGGCTTGGGAAAATCTGGAATGTCGCGAATCAGAGACTTTAGATCCATAACGCTCGTTATATGTGGGTTGCAAGTAAAATCAACCTCTATTGCCTGGGAGAAAAGTCTACCCAATAAAGTGCAAAGAGATACCTGAAAAATCGTACACTAGAAGGTTGCACACTTTTTGGCTCTTTGGTTATCGCTCGACCGCCCACATCTCCGGTTCCACCCACACCGCCATCAAATTGCCCAACATTTGGGTTAAGACATTGGCTAATGTGGCTTTCTGGCTGGAGGGAAAAATAGACACAAGCTTAACCGCGCTTGTAGCTAACGGGCACAAAGACGCGCTCCACAAGTCAATTATCCTGATGCAAAATATGTTTGAGTGAAAACTATAAACTATGGACTATAAACTATGGACTAAGAACGCGGGTCATTAGTAATTTCTCCGCGATATGTAGGATTCTAAAGGCTGCATACTTAGCTCGTTGGTGAAAAGCTTTAAAGTTTGAACCAAAAACAAGGGCGGCGTCTAAAGTTTAGAATCTCAGTCTAAAGCGTAAAGTCTAAAGTTAGTTTTACTCAGTCTAGTTCACCTGAAAACAGCTTTTCCAAGGAATCGTTCTGTGAGCGTAATGCCATTAAACAGTTCGCCTGCCCAGTCAACGCCTTTGATTTTGGACAGTCTGCCAGATCCACCCATTTCTCAGAGTGGGTGTCCGCGTAGAACTCGGATGCAAATTGACCTGATTTTACTGGCAATAGAAGCCCTGGAATTGGGAGGTTCGGAAGCAATGTTGGCTGTAACCTACGAGCTGGAACTTCAGGGTATTATCAAAAATCGAGTTATGCTGTGGCGGCTACGCAGTACCAACCCTCTGCGCCGTTCTCATACGCGGCGACAACTTAGCTTGGTAGAGGCGAAAGCGTTAGTAGCGATCGCCAGCTCTTTGGCACGACGCTTAAATGGTAATATCCGCCAACTGCTACTCTACAATCAACAACTCAGCCAAAAGGATCTACCCCTCGATACTAACTATCGCTTGTCTGAATATCTAGAACGTTTCCGCGCTCACTTCCGCAGCCGGATGAATCGACGACGAGCGATTATTGCTGCCTACAGTTCCGATGATAAGTTGAACGAGCTAGCAATTGAGCTATTGGGTAAACTCCTATTCTGTACGGGAATGTCAGGAATGCAGCGGTTTTGGAGCAGTCTGTTTGATGGAGAGGTAATATGACGATTCGGCGGCAGTATAGTTTGCCCAATTGCACGCTGATCTTGGAAGGGTATCCTGACGCAAGCACTACTGGTCAGCTAGACCCACGCCCCTTGATGTCTATTCTGATCAATGCAGAGTGCCATTTTGTGGGTAATAAATCGTCCCTGAGTGGCGGACGAGAATTTTTTGAAAGTTTAGTGACATCCGTCAGCAGCTATGCTCAGGGATTCTTGAGTGGAGTGCCTCACCCGCATATCCAAGGGGATAAGCCAGTTGGGGTACAGTTACACAAGGTCAGCGACCAGTTGCACAGGTTGACAGTTCAACCAACCACAGAAAATACCCAACCAGCCCAGATTGATTTGACGACTTTGCAGCTGTTTGATTTGGTGGATGCCATAGATCAATTTCTGGCTGATAGTCGCACGCTGCCCGACTTACGTCTGGCAATACATCCAATTTCCAAGCGCTATGTTGTGGCGAACGAACCGCTGGCAAAGCGCGCTGCTCCAGCGGCGGTGGGGGTATCGACTTTGGCCGCAGCAGCACTTCTCTTTGGCTTGGTTCCGATTCCCAAAGTTGAAAAACAAAACGATCCCTTACCACAGCCCCAAGCTAGCGCAACGCCAACGAGCAGCCCCACAGCCACACTAACGCCAACACCCGCACCCACTGATAGCCCTACACCAACAGCCACACTAACGCCAACACCAACAGCCACACCAACAGCCACACTAACGCCAACACCCACTGATAGCCCTACACCCACACCAACAGCATCAGACTTACAGGCTCTTTTGACCTCCGGGCAAGAAATAACCGATCCGACCATACTGCGCTTTTTGGAACGGAAACTTCAAAGGAAGATAAACGAAGTCTGGCAAACCAGACAGCGGTTTGGCGAACCATTAGCCTATAAAGTGGGCGTGGGCAAAGATGGAGCAATTGTAGGTTACGAAGGCGTCAATCAAGCTGCCAGAAATCGCGTGCAGGAAACGCCGCTACCCAAATTGGGCTATATCCCAGCTAACAGCAGCGTCCCCAACAACGAGCCTATTGCTCAATACAAAGTAGTGTTTACAGCACGGGGCGTTCCCCAAGTTAGTCCCTGGAACGGCTACAAAGGTAAACCTGGATTAGGGCCAGAAATTACCGATCCTACACAGTTGCAGGCTTTGCAAGGGCAGCTACAAAATCAGCTCGGCCAAAACTTGCCAACAACCCCCGCTTACTCGCGGAATTTGGTCTACCGCGTCGCTGTAACCAAAGATGGTGCTATTGCTGACTACGAGCCAAAAAATCAATCTGCTTTCGACTATGAAAAAGAAACTCCCCTGCCTAACTTAATCAAGTCCAGCGATGCAACGCCTGCTATTCCCCAAGAACCTATGGCTCAATTCCAAGTAGTGTTCAAACCCCAGCAGGGTGTAGAAGTCGCGCCGTTACCTGACAGACGCTAATCCGTTTTAAGTTGTAGAGGCGGTTGTTTGTTATGCACCAAATATTTCTGAAATCCGAAATATTTGGTGCAGATGGAATTAAAAATTGAGTTCGGCAGTTTACTTATCGGACAACCCGACGCATATAGTTTCCCCAAAGTTGGGCGGCTTGGGCACTGCTACCATTGGTCGGGTTGTTGTTGTCGTTTCCCAACCAGATACCTGTTACTAAGTCGCGACTGGGAATATAGCCAACAAACCAGAGGTCAACGCCGCTGTTGGTGGTGCCAGTTTTACCTGCTTCTTCTCCCAGTCCAATATTTGCGGCTTTACCCGTACCGCGTTGAACGACACCTTGAAATAAGTTGGTCATGGTGTCTGCAACGCCACGTTCTAGCACTTTCTTAGACTCAGATTCATCTTGGTTGAACTTGTAAATTACCCGGCAGGTTTGCCAGTCTTTGTAATCCTTACAATCCGAGCTGTCGCGTACTTGTTTGATGGCGTGCGGGCGGTTCCAGACGCCGTGATTGGCTACAGTACCGAAAGCACCTGTCATTTCCAAGACTGTGGTTTCGCTTTCACCGAGTACTAAGCCGGGGGTAGATCTAAGTTCAGAGTTGACACCCAGCCGTTTAGCCATTTCGATTACTCTATCTAGACCGACATCCTGGGCAACGCGCAGAGCGATCGCATTCTCCGACTGAGCAAGCCCAGTGGTAATATCTGTACCTGCGCCGCCAACCCTTTCGCAGCCTTTATAACGCTGGCCCTGCCAGAATACTGGAGCGCAAGAATAAAACTTTCCTGGCGAGATACCTTGTTCGATGGCGCTAGTGTATGCAAACAGCTTGAACGTCGATCCCGGCTGTCGCTTGGCTTGAAAGGCGCGATTAAATTGGCTTTGTTGGTAGTCTCGACCGCCAACTAATGCTTTGATTTCCCCAGTGCTGGAGTCGAGAGTTACAAGAGCAGCTTGAGAAAATCTCGCGCTTGCTCCATTGGTGGTTATGGCGTTCCGTACAGCGGTTTCTGCCTTCTCTTGTGCTGAGAGATCCAGGCCAGTTTCAATAATAAAGTTGCCCTCTTTGGCTAGATCTGCGCCTACTACGTTTGGCAGTTCGTTGAACACGTAGCTGTAAAAGTATGGGGCAGTAGTGCCGCTGAGGGTGAATGCTTCTCTGGCTTTAGGGCTGACATCTATGCGCGATCGCCTTGCTCTATCTGCTTCTTCTTGCGTAATAAACCGCAGCGACGCCATACGATCTATCACCCGATTTCGCAGCCCGAATGAAGTTTTATAATCTTTGATTGGATTAAAAGCATTAGGCGCAGGCAAAATTGCCACCAAAGTCGCCGCCTCTGAAAGATCCAAATTTGCAGCCGACTTGTCAAAGTAAAACCGCGCCGCATCTTCAAACCCCGTCGTACCTTGCCCTAAATAGATGCGGTTTAGATAATTCCGCAATAACTCGTCCTTACTGTAAAACGTCTCCAACTTCAGGGCAATTACCGCCTCGCGGATTTTCCGACCAGCATTATCTTCCCTTCCCACATATGCGCTAAACATAGTACGAGCTAGCTGCTGCGTGACCGTACTACCTCCTTGCTTAGTTCCACCCGCCCGCACATTAGTCACTACGGCTCGCAAAGTGCCATAAGGATCTACGCCCGGATGCCAATAAAAACGGCTGTCTTCCGAAGCAATAACAGCCTTGGGCAGGTAAGGGGAAAAATCTTTAAGCCTGCGAAATTCTCTATGAGCCTCTATCCGGCGACGCTGCAAGGTGGTTTTTTTGTCACCTGCATAGACTAGCACTGGCTGCTGAAGATTGACGGGCAATCTTGTAACTGATGGCGAGTTTAGCAACGCCCCGCCCAGCCATAACGCTGCCAAGCCGACCAGTCCGCCCGCACCGTAAAGGCTGTAACGAATTGCCAGCACGTACCAGGGCGGCGGATCGTAAAATTGTACGCGGACAGCATCTGCCAGTTCCGGTGGGCCAAGGGTTAGCACATCGCCGTGTCGCAGGGGGATGCTGTTTAAGCGTTTTCTGCCTCGGTAAACTCCATTGGTGGAGTTTTCATCTTTGAGGACAAAGTGGTTCTGCCGTCGCCCAGCCCGCGATAGGGAGAGATGAACCTGGCTGACAACTGGGTTTTTTACCACAATGTCGCAGGATTTAGAACTGCGTCCCAAGACGTATCTTTCTCCCAATAGCGGATAGACATCTGCTTTGGGGGCACCTGCTTGCTGCACCCAGAGTTGAGGCACTCTGGCATTGGGTTTCAAGGATACCTGAGAAAAATTAACCTTGGCTTGAATTGTCTGTATGGCCTGGGTTACTTGACCCAGAATGGTTTGAGGCTGGCGAGGGGGCTGGGGAGGAGTCATTCTTGCGACAATTCCGCGATTGGCTTCGTCAGCAGTCAGCAAAGATTCAATTACTCTGACTTGCTTTGCTTGCTGGATATTGACTATTCTACTCGCAAGGTTAGGAAGGCGTTGTCTCTCCCTTTGCCTATCTGCGATCTTTGATGGGCGATCGCATCCTTATTTCAACCGCATCACCCAGCTAAAACCAGCTTTTTACCAAGTTAAGGCAACTTAAATTAAATATGGCCACGCATACAGAATTTTGGTTTCTATTTGCAATTTATAATTAATATCGAAAATATCAGCGCCCAAGCTGCCTGCTCGGAGAAATATGTGTGAGGACAAACCAAGCAGGAAAATACAGGCTAGTGAAGCGTCTGCGTGCTTAAGCAATTTAAAATCAACTCAAATTGCGCTTAAGCGCTCGCCTTAGTCGATGCGATCGCCATCCTTTTTTTCGTTGCCGAAGTGGGCAATCAGCCAGCAGGCAATTCCCACATTAATAAACACATCTGCGAAATTAAACACGGGAAATTGAATCAAGCGAAAGTCCAAAAAATCGACAACTCGACCGTCTATAAACCGATCGATCCCATTGCCCAGCGCTCCTCCTAAAATGAAGCCATAGCCCAGTTGTTCCCAGCGGTTAAAAGCGGGGCCAAATAAAGCAAATGCTATCAAAGCAAGACTCACCAACAAAGACAGCCAGCGCAACCAGCCAACCCCATCTTTAAAAAAACTAAACGCTGCGCCTGTATTCGTAACATACGTGAAGTGGAATACACCGGGCAATAGAGGCAAAGTTTGGCCCAGGACAAAATTTTGCACTAGCCAATATTTGGTCAGTCGGTCTATAAGCAGACTGACCAAAGCGGCAATCCAAAAAAGGTGATTTTTGAAATTCATTGCGATCGCTTAAAGCTAATAGCTAATACTCTATAGATGCCATTAATAGCATCTCCACTAGCTTCTTTAATAAAACATTAGCTGCCGCAGAGCCAATGCCAATACCGTAACCGCACAAACAACCACCAATTGTCCGGGCAATGGATAGAAGGAGTACGTCTCAACCGCCTGCAAAAGTGACAGCGACTTGGTAGCGGACGGAGTAAAAAACTGAGTGGCAATCAAATACGTTAGTCCGCACATATGGACGATCAACAAGCCAGAGATACAGCTGACAGCCAAAGACTCCAAGCGGGGAGGTACTTTAAAAGCCAGAAAACCGCACAACCAAGCACCGGGAACAAAGCCCAGCAAGTAGCCAAAGCTGGGTTCTTTGAGATAAGCCAGCCCTCCTCCTTGGTAAAAAACTGGAAACCAAGGAGTTAAGCCCAACACTAAGTAAGCTATTTGCGATAGTGCCCCCGCATTCTTTCCTCCCATACAGCCGACTAGGAGGACGGCACCAATCTGATAACTGACGCCAAGCGATTGAGTCTGAATGCCTTGCTGACTCCAATTCCAGGGAAGGTTGGTGACGTGCGCTTCTAGAAACGTGCCACCAATGGTGAGCAGCAAGCCAATCAAAGCCCACAGTAGTTCATGGGGAGCAGACACTATGCGGTGTTTTGGTTTTCGCGTCTTGGATCTTTGGTTTCGGGTCTTATATCTTGGGGATTGGGTCAACAGTCCTACCTAACACCTAAAAGTAACACTCCTAACCGGGGTGATATTCACCAGGGATCGGTGCTTCACCGCCAATGAGTCCAAGGGATTCGAGCATGGATTGGTCTTGATCTGGGGCTTGTCCGAGGGTAGTTAGGTAGTGTCCAATTAGCATGGCGTTAATCCCGGCTTTTAGACCCAAGCTTTGCAGTTCGCCCATTACGGCTTCTCGCCCTCCAGCATAGCGCAGGATTTGGGAGGGGAGGATGAGTCGAAAAATAGCGATCGCTTTTAGTGCTTCATACGGATCTAGTTTGGGGCGATCGCCTAGTGGTGTGCCTGCCCTTGGATTTAATAAATTCAACGGCACGGATTCTACTTCCAACTCTCGCAATGCTAGGGCTAAGTCTACGCGATCTTCCCAGCTTTCCCCCAGTCCAAGTATTCCCCCGGTGCAGGCTTGAATCCCCGCAGCTTTGAGATTTTTGATAGTCTCGACGCGATCGCGCCATTTATGACTTGTTACTATCTGCGGGAAAAAATTCTCCGACGCTTCCAAATTATGGTTGTAGCGCGTTACTCCAGCTTCTTTAAGTGCCTGGGCTTGTTCTAGGGTAACTTCTCCCAATGCACAACAAGGCTTAATGCCAGTTTCACCAACAATTTGACGTACTGTTTCCAGAACTTGTTCAAATTCTGTAGATTTGGGGCTGCTGTACTTTGGCCCGCGTCCTTGAGAAACTAAGCAAAACCGTTTTGCGCCTGCGGCTTCGGCTGAAGCGGCTTGAGAGAGAATTTCCGCACTAGATTTTAGCCCGTATATCGGCGAATCTTCCCCAGGATGGTGGGCAGATTGAGAGCAAAAACCGCAGTTTTCAGAACAGTTGCCAGATTTGACGTTGACAATGCTGCACAAGTCTACAGTGTTGCCGCAGCAAGCTTCACGTACTTTGTCCGCCGCTTCGCATAGCAGCAAAATATTTTCTTCACCTTCTATCTGGGCGATCGCGATCGCTTCCTCTCTTCCAATGCGATCGCCACCAATTATTCGGTTTGTAAGGTTATTTAGCCACTCGCGCAATGAAGATGGCGACTCGCAAATGTCTGCGACGTCTGGCTGCTCGATAGATGTTGACAGCGGTGCTTGAACCACGTTCGGCCCTTTAATTACATCTTGAACCGTAGGCATTGTATCAAACTCCGCGACAGCAGTATAAGGTAGTGCTGTCTTTTGCTTAACCTTATCTTTACATTTGAGCGTTAAACTTTAAGAAAAATGCAGCGGTAAACACTTAAGTAATTTCCCTAATTGACAAACTCACTTCTCAGGTTGAGACTGCTCTATCAGGCAGCTATGCCCACTTTATGATAAAGGCGTTATATAGTTTTTTACCCCACCAGTGCTAGAGGAAAAAATATCGTGAGTTCGCTAACCAGCAATACCCAGACAATAATTAAGCCTCGCTCGGAGTTAGATCGAAACCTGGATCGAGGGTTTATTTTGCTCACAATGCTATTTGCCCTAGCGGTTGCTGGCATATTGATCTGGATAACCATTTTGGTGGCAAATATAGCTCTCCCTGCAATTCAACAATTTGGTCTGGGGTTCATCATTTCCAGCACATGGGACCCTAACCGCAATCTGTACGGAGCGCTTCCCCAAATTTACGGAACTGTAGTCAGCTCAATCATCGCTCTAGTAATCGCTATTCCCATTGGCCTTGGTGTGGCTCTGTTCCTGAGCGAAGATTATTTGCCGCCAAAAATCCAGCTAGTATTAGTTTTTCTAGTAGAACTTCTGGCAGCTATCCCCAGCGTGGTATATGGCCTTTGGGGAATTTTTGTGCTGATTCCTTTCTTAAAGGGGCCAGCAGCGTTACTTAACGCTTATTTAGGTTGGGTACCAATTTTTAGCACTCCACTGAGGGGGCCAGGAATGTTCCCAGCAGCCGTTGTCCTGGGAATTATGGTTTTACCAACTATCGCTGCTCTTTCTCGCGATGCTCTTATATCTCTACCACCAGACTTGCGACAGGCAGCGGTGGGACTGGGAGCAACGCGCTGGGAGGCAATTATCAATGTGATGCTACCAGCGGCTTTCTCCGGAATTGTTGGTGCTGTCATGCTGGCACTGGGTAGAGCCTTGGGGGAAACGATGGCTGTAACGATGTTGATTGGGAATTCAAATAATATCAACCCGTCGATTTTGGCTCCCTCAAACACGATCGCTTCTCTGCTTGCCAGTCAATTTGCCGAAGCTAGCGCTCTGCAACGCTCTTCACTGCTATATGCGGCGTTAATTTTATTTGGCCTGACATTGGTCGTCAATATGCTCGCTCAGTTACTGGTTCGGCGAGTACAGCGAATTTAAATACTTTGGCGATCGCGAAATGCTTAAGACCTAATAAACAAACAACAAACAACATCTACAATGTCTGAAATTCAGGATCGTAGTCCTTCGGGATTTCCTAGCGGTACTCTGAGGCGATCGCCCTCTTCTCCCCGAACGCTATTTGGGCTGGTGATGACGGGATTGACTTTTCTGTGCGCTGCCCTTGCTATCTTGCCTCTACTAGCAGTGCTTTTCTACGTTGTCGTCCAAGGTGCCAGCCGCCTCAATTTGACCGTACTAACCAGTTTGCCACCGCCTCCATGTTCGGGTACTGGCTGCGTCGGCCTTCCCCAAGGCGGTTTTGGCAATGCCATTATGGGCACCTTAGCTATGGTGGGCATTGGCGCTCTCATTAGCATTCCCTTTGGTGTCTTGGCAGCAGTTTATTTGTCTGAGTTTAGTGCTAATAGTAAGCTGGCCTACTGGATTCGCTTTGCCACCAATGTCCTGGCTGGCGTTCCTTCGATCATTGTTGGCGTTTTCGCCTATGGAGTTGCAGTTCTTGGAATGCAAAAATTTCTAAACCTTTCTGTTCCTTTCACTGCATGGGCTGGAGGGTTTGCTTTATCGATATTGATGTTGCCGATTGTGGTTCGCGCCACTGAGGAAGCGTTGAGGTTAGTCCCCCAAGAAGTAAGACAAGCAGCGGTAGGGTTGGGAGCTAGTAACTTTCAAACTGTGTCGCGGGTGGTGTTACCTGCTGCGCTCCCGGCAATTGTAACTGGCACAACTCTAGCAGTTGCAAGGGCGGCTGGTGAAACCGCACCCCTGCTATTTACCGCATCATTTACCCAGTTTTGGCCTAACTGGAATAATGGCATGCTGGAGCCAACTGCTTCTTTAGCGGTTTTGGTTTACAACTTCGCTACGGGATCGTTTCAAAATCAGCAGGAACTCGCTTGGGCAGCTTCTTTTATCTTGGTTTTACTGGTTCTCTTTACCAGTATTGTTTCGCGTCTGGCAACGGCGCGGAGAGTTTATTAAGCAAACTTCAAGCAAATATTGTAGGGGTAGGGCGGCGATAAGCGGGGAAAATAATTTACTGCAAAATTGGATACATTTCAACTTTCAACAGTATGATAATTGGAGGCAATATTAAAAATTAGGGTTAAAACCTAGTAAATGTGTGGTAAAGAGAAAGCCTAATCTAAAAATTGGCTGTTGAAGTGAATGTTAAATATGCATCAGTGGGTGAGTTACTAGGGCGATCGCTTTCTCGCTCTTGGTGGAGCAAATAGTGGGTTGAGTTTTACAGAACCCTGTAAGTTTCACCTTTGCAGTCTTAGCGGAAATGTCAACTTAAAAGAGATACTTGGACTCTTTATGTCTTCTAATAATCAGACAGTTAATCGCACGGAAACCGTTTTAAGGGCACAGAATGTTAATGTCTACTACGGGAATTTTCTAGCGCTTCGGGATATTAATTTAGATATTCCAAAGAACAGCGTGACGGCCTTTATTGGCCCTTCAGGGTGTGGCAAAAGTACGTTGCTGCGATGCTATAACCGCCTCAATGACTTAATTAAGAGTTTTCGTGCAGAGGGCAGCATAACTTATCACGGTCAAAACCTCTATGCGCCTGAGATTGACCCAGTAGAGGTACGGCGTCGGATTGGGATGGTGTTTCAAAGACCGAACCCTTTTCCGAAGTCTATTTATGAGAATATTGCTTTTGGTGCGCGGATTAATGGTTATCGCGGCGATATGGATGAGCTTGTGGAGCGATCGCTTCGTCAAGCTGCTTTGTGGGATGAAGTGAAAGATAAACTTAAGACCAGCGGACTGGCGCTATCGGGTGGTCAACAACAACGTTTGTGTATTGCTAGAGCGATCGCGGTTCAGCCAGATGTTGTCTTGATGGATGAACCATGTTCTGCGCTTGACCCCATTTCGACGCTGCGAGTGGAAGAACTGATCCACGAACTCAAGGAGCAGTACACTATTGTTATTGTCACCCACAATATGCAGCAAGCCTCCCGGCTGGCGGATTTGACGGCATTTTTTAATGTTGAGCCGACTGAAAAAGGCGGAAGAATGGGTTATTTGGTAGAGTGCGATCGCACCGAGGTCATTTTTCAAAGTCCCAAACAGAAAGCTACGCAGGAATACGTTAGCGGTCGCTTCGGCTAAACTATTCCAATCGCTCAGTCACAAATTAAGCGTTCCCCAATAAAATCAGTTTGCCCATCCAAACCTGGTATTGGGGAACGCATGAGCATCAAATTAGTAAAGTTACCATAAGCTAGCGGCACCCACAGACGCAATTAAAGCAGATGAAACCGCTTCATTAACAGGAGTGGGTTCTGAGACCAAAGAGTTTACTCCTCTGACTATGCAGGGTAATCCCCTCAAGACAGAGACAGAAGTTATTCTTTCTAACCCACTTTTAAAGAAAACCATAAACCAATTAAATCTCAAAGATAAAACAGGAAAGATCAACAATGAGTTAACCCTAAAACGTCAGATAAAAGTAAAAAATATTAGTGGCACAGATTCACAGCCTAAGTATGCGGCTCCTTAAGGTGGGGCTAAAATTGTCTTATTTGTTACAACTTATGTTGCGAGTAAAGGCGTAAAGCCATGTATGCTATGGAAGTCTTGCGCTCGGCTGCTCCAATCCAGGATAGGATTAAATATAATTTGCAAAGTTTTGTATAGTGTCGGAATTGGGAATAATGCTTATGAAGCGCTACTTGTCACGTCTGCTTGCCTTGGCTATGGTTGTGACCATTGGGTTGATGGGCTGTTCTTCAACCAGCGCCAGCGGTCTAACAGGTGATTATCGCCAGGATACGCTGAGCGTAGTGAATAGCTTGAGAACGGCCATCCAATTACCAGAAGATGCACCGGAAAAAGCACCTGCCCAAGCAGACGCGAAGCAGAAAATTAATGATTTTGCATCTCGCTACCAGCGAGATACTTCAGTAGCCAAGCTTAATTCCTTCACTACAATGAGAACAGCTTTGAACTCTCTAGCTGGTCATTACAGCTCTTATCCCAATCGTCCCGTGCCACAAAAGCTGAAGGATCGTCTAGAGCAGGAGTTCAAGCAAGTCGAGACTGCTTTGAATAGAGGGTATTAGAAGAATATGAAATATGAATTAATTCATATTTCATGCCTGAAAAGTGAGAACTTCTACCCAGCTAATTGTTCAGTTTTTACCCTTGAGCGTAAGGCATAAAAATGGTGCTAGCCTTCGCCAAGGGTAAGGCACGGAAGTGAGAAATTGCCAAATAGCCCCGTTAGGGGCGTAGGCTTAATACCAGAACCAGGGTGCATAGTTGCAGATACTTGAGCTTATAATTGACCGGAAACGCTGTTCATGAGCGTAATTAAGTCAACATTAAGTTCAAAGGAACGGTAGTTGCTTCCATCAGTCTAATGAGATTGATAATGCCTGGTTTTGGTTTATTTGTGGTGGTTGCAGGAATGTCCAACGGTTCGATGAAAAGGACGCAATACAGGCGTAGTATATATCGCGGCATAGTTGCAGCGCTAGTGACCACTGGTAGTTCGCTTGGTCAGTGCTGGTTTAGCCAACCCGCGACTGCACAGACGAAGGCATATTGCCAGTTTCCACAAGACGCGATCGCTCAAAAAGATAGCCTTCGCCTGACGGCATTGAAAGGAAATTCAGATGCCCAGAATAACTACAGAGCCGTTATAAAACAACACTCAGAACGCTTGCGGCAGTGCCGCAGCCAGACTTGGCCCCGCATTCAGGCAATATGGCTGCGCCTGCACCCCTGCGATGCACGTCCGGGAGCGCTGGATGAAATTTTCGATCGCCTCGTAAACCTGGGTTACAACCAGGTTTACTTGGAAGTCTTTTATGATGGCCAGGTGCTGCTACCTGCTTCTGAGAACTCGACACCTTGGCCGTCAGTGCTGAGGACGCCTGGAAGTGAGAAAGTAGACTTGTTCGCGCAAGCCCTGCAAAAAGGACGCGATCGCGGTATGCGCGTTTATGCTTGGATGTTTGCCATGAATTTTGGCTACTCCTACGCCCAGCGTTCTGACAGACAAAGCGCCCTAGCCCGCGACGGTAAGGGAAATATCAGTTTGGATGTTGTTGATGATGGCTCTCAAGTCTTCATCGATCCCTATAATCGGCAAGCCAAAGCAGATTACTACCAGATGGTTCAGGCGCTCGTTAGACGCCGCCCTGATGGTGTGCTGTTTGACTATATTCGGTATCCGAGGCAGGGGGGAGCAGATTCGATAGCCAACGATGTCAAAGATTTATGGATTTACGGTGAGGGTGCCCAGCAAGCTTTGTTTGAACGCGCCCAGAACAGTAAAGGGCTAGAGCTGATCCGGCGATTCGTGAGTCAGGGATACATTAATACCGGCGATATTCAAGCGGTAGATAAGTTATATCCTCAAGAGGGTTCGCCCCTTTGGCAGGGACGCAATCCCCCTACGGACGAAGTAAAAATAAGCGCTGCAAAGCGTCGCCCAACCTTGCAGTGGGAACTCTGGCAGTTGACTGTTGCTCACGCCGCGCAAGGCGTCGTTGATTTTCTGGCATTAGCCAGCACGCCAGCGCGTCAGGTCGGCATCCCAACCGGGTCAGTATTTTTCCCCGAGGGGAACCAAGCCATCGGTCAAGGATATGATTCGCGAGTGCAACCTTGGAACAGGTTTAGCAGTACCCCTGAGTGGCATCCGATGTCTTATGCTCTTTGTGGAAATTCTAGCAGCTGTATTGCGGCGCAAGTTAAAAGGGTGCTGACTGACGCACAACCTGGAACTCTAGTAATTCCGGCACTTGCGGGGGTTTGGGGCAAGTCCTATAAAGAGCGCCCGCCTCTGGAAGCGCAGATGCAAGCCGTGCGCGAAATAGCACCACAACTCAATGGGGTGAGCCATTTTGCATATTCTTGGCAAGAACCAGAATATGACCGCGATCGCAAGTCTTGTAGTGCGCGATAAGCGAGCGAGTTGGGGCTTTTTTGTCTCCAACTCACGTTAATTAAATGGTAAGAAAGATCGCTCTTTTTCTCTAAACTGAGTGTTTGAAAGGAGTGCGATCGCACTCCTTTTTTTTAACCCACTACAAAATTCACCAACTTCCCAGGCACGACAATAACCTTCTTTATCTCCTTACCCTCAATAAACCGCTGCACAACTTCTGATTCGCGGGCGTATTTTTCCAACGCTTCCTTGTCAGCTTGCGACGGAACCTGAATAGTCCCCCTTACTTTGCCCATGACTTGAATCACTAAGGTAATTTCATCGACAACTAGGGCAGTTGGATCGGCTTTAGGCCAACTTTGGGTGTGTACCGACTCCTTGTGACCGATAGCGTACCAAAGTTCATCCGCGACGTGAGGCGCAAAGGGTGCCATCAATAGAATTAGGGTTTCAATTGCTTCCGTATAAACTGGGGAGTTTTTGCTAGTAGAGTCAGCGATCGCATTACTCAACTTCATCAACTCCGACACAGCCGTATTAAATTGATATTCCCCTTCCAAATCCTCAGTAACTGACTTAATCGCCAAGTGAATTGCTCTTCGCAAATCCTTGTCAATTTTAGATTTGGGATTTTGAGTTTTTGCTTTTTCTGTTCCCTGTGTTAGTTGCTGAGTGTTAAAATCTGCAACCAAACGCCAGACACGATTTAAAAAGCGGAATTGTCCCTCAACATCCGCATCATCCCATTCCAAATCTTTCTCTGGCGGTGCTTTAAAAAGCACAAACATCCGCGCCGTATCAGCGCCATACTTACCTAAAACTTCCAGCGGATCGATGCCGTTGTACTTAGACTTAGACATTTTTTCATAAAAGACTTTCAACGGTTTACCCGTCTCTGGATCTTTTGGATCTTCTGGATTTACTTGTGCTGCTGGGATGTATTTTCCCGTGTCAGGGTTTTTGTAAGTTACCCCCTGAACCATACCTTGAGTTAGCAGGCGTTGGAAAGGTTCGTCGAAATTTAACAGGGAGCGATCGCGCAAAACTTTAGTAAAAAACCGCGAATACAATAAGTGTAAAATCGCGTGTTCAATTCCACCCACATACTGATCTACAGGCATCCAGTCATTAGTTTTCGCGGGGTCGAAAACTTGCTCTTCGTTCCTAGCATCTGGATAGCGCAAGAAATACCACGACGAATCAATAAAAGTATCCATCGTGTCAGTTTCGCGCTTCGCCGACGAACCGCAAGTCGGACAAGAAACATTCACCCAATTCGATATCTGAGCTAAGGGAGAAGCACCGCGACCAGTGAATTCTACATCTTCTGGCAACTTAACGGGCAACTGGTCGTCAGGAACCGGAACCATCCCACAACTAGGACAGTGAACTACAGGAATCGGCGCACCCCAATAGCGTTGCCGAGATATTAACCAATCTCTCAAGCGATATTGTACCCGTGCCTTACCGATACCTTCTTTCTCGGCATATTCGATAATTGCCTGTTTCCCTTTAACCGAATCCACCCCATCGAAGGAACCGGAATTAATCATAACTCCCGGTTCTGTATAAGCTGCTTGCAGTACAGGTGTCTCGCCTGCATTATCTCCTGCGGGGACAATTACAACCTTAATAGGGAGTTGATTTCCCTTAGCAAATTGGAAATCCCGCGTATCGTGAGCAGGTACGCCCATTACCGCACCCGTGCCATACTCGTAAAGCACGTAATCGGCAATCCAGATAGGAATTTCTTCCCCAGTGAACGGGTTAACTGCCTTCCCGCCAGTGGGAATCCCCCGCTTGGGCTTATCTTCAGCGGTGCGTTCCAACTCGCTTTGGCTAGAAACTTCTTTGACAAATGCTTCTACCTCAGCTTGTCTTTCTGGCGTAGTAACGCGCTTGGTCAAAGGATGTTCTGGCGCTAATACAACGTAGGTGACGCCATAAACCGTATCGGGACGAGTGGTATAAACACCAATCTTTTCATCCATCCCGACGATGGGAAATTCTAAGTAAGCGCCAACAGATTTACCAATCCAGTTGGCCTGCATCAACTTAACCCGTTCTGGCCATCCCGTCAATTTGTCTAAGTCGTTGAGCAATTGCTCGGCGTAGTCGGTAATCTTGAGGAACCACTGGCGCAACATTTTGCGCTCGACTTTTGCACCGGAACGCCAGGATTTACCCTCGTTATCGACTTGTTCGTTAGCTAGAACGGTTTGGTCGATGGGGTCCCAGTTTACGGCAGATTCTTTCTGATAAGCTAGTCCTGCTTTAAAGAACTGCAAGAATATCCACTGAGTCCACTTGTAATAATCTGGCGAACAGGTGGTGACTTCTCGGTTCCAATCGATGGAAAGACCCAGTTGCTGCAATTGTTGCCGCATTTGGGCAATATTTTGCTCTGTCCATTTTCCTGGGGGAACGCCTCTATCGATGGCGGCGTTTTCTGCTGGCAAACCAAAGGCATCCCAACCCATGGGGTGAAGTACGCGATACCCTTGCATCCGCTTGAGTCGGGCAATTACATCCGTAATGGTGTAGTTGCGGACGTGCCCCATGTGCAAACTACCCGATGGATAGGGGAACATGGACAGGGCGTAAAATTTCGGCTTATTACTATCTGTAGGGGTCTGGTCTAAGCCAAGTTCTGCCCAATTTTTTTGCCACTTTTCCTCGATTGATGCTGGGTTGTAACGGGACTCCACACTAATGCTCCTACTGGACTTGGCGATCGCGTCTGTCCCCATATTTTGACACATCCAATTATCCATAATCGGCAAAACCGCTGTGTATTACAATTGTAATACACAGCGGTTAGCGAAGATATTTTGAATAAACTAAAAGTTTTTGTCTACGGTACTCTCAAACCAGGAGAGCGCAATTATCAAAAATACTGTGCGGGTAAAGTAGTCGAGGCGAAAAGAGCGATCGCATTCGGTCAACTTTTTGCCTTGCCTATGGGATATCCAGCCATGACCCCCGGCGATACCCCAGTTAGCGGCTTTTTGCTTTCGTTTGCCAATCCAGATATTTTACACATCCTGGATGAACTAGAAGATTATGACCCTAATAGAGCGCAGGCACAAAATGGTTACAACCGCGTGCAAATCGACACTTATAAACCAGGCGGCGAACCTCTAGCAACAGCATGGGTATATTTGATGACGCCGGAGCGGGTTAGCCTTCATAGAGGGGTGCTGCTGCCCTTGGGTTGGTGGAGCAGTAGCGGGCGATCGCCAAGCGCATAACTAAAGCTACTTGCCAGCCTACCATTAAGGTGTTTCCTGGGTTATACCAGTTCTGTTTAAGATTGTGGCGTTAAACTCCCCAAACTACCTACTGGGGAGGCTCGCCAAATCCCAACTCCAAAATGGTATTACGCCCAACCTACTGCTTTTCTAGCGTGCTATTGACAGCTTCTGGTGGAGCTGCTATTGCGGCTTTGGGAATCTCGATAACTGGGCGATTCAAGGCAACCATTAAAGGTGCGGGAGCTGGTGCTGGAGCTTCTACCACCAGCAGTGGCTGGCGACTTCCAGGGGCAATGCTTGAGATAGCGCCAACAAAGAGGGCGGCGATCGCTGCTCCTCCCCACACAACACGTCGCTTGTTCTGACGACGGTCGATTTCTGCAAATACTCTCTGTGTCGTCTGTTGTACCGATCGCTGCGATTGAGGTACTGTCAGCGTCTGCATACCTCCGCGTATCATTACCAGACGGCTATACATACCTTTCACCTCTGGATCGTTTGCCAGCCATTCCTGCACTTGCTGGCGTTCCGAGGCTGTCACCTCACCATCGAGATAGGCACTTACCAATTCAAAGCGATCGCGTTGTAAAATATCCATTTTTTTGGAGGTTTGGGTTTCGGCAGGTATCCGTTGCCCAGAATACTTGCGCTCTTCAAATTCAGGGTTCATTTTCACGTCACCACCACGTCAAAGAAGGGGGTCATAATACTAGGTAACGCTAAAGGCTAGTCTACTAGGCTGCTGGTTAGGATCGCAATATCTAAAATGCAGATTTAGCAGCCATCGCAAGCGATGCACAACCATGACTGCTAGACTAGCCACCGTTCAAATAGTTTTGCAGTTGAGATTGCAGACGTTGACGCGCTCTAGCAATTCTAGATTTTACGGTTCCTAGCGATACGCCTGTGATTTCGGCAATTTCCTCATAAGCCATGCCTTCGATTTCTCTAAGGACAATGGTTGTACGAAATACCTCTGGCAGATCGGCGATCGCTTCGCGCAGTTGTTCGTAGAACTCCCGCGTTGTCATATCTTCGTCTGGACTGGGATTATCTGATGCAATTTCCCAATCCATCTCCCCGTCGTCCATCATGCGGGGAGCATCAAGAGAGAGCGGATTAGATACCCGCTTGCGTTTTCTCAGTTCGTCGTAAAACAGGTTTGTGGCAATACGGCTCAACCACCCCCGGAACTTTTCTGGTTCTTGCAGGCGTTTGATATTGCGGTAAACCCGAATCCAGACTTCTTGAGCTAGGTCTGCCCGATCCTGCCAGTCAGGAGCTAGGTGGTACAAAATTTTATCGACGTGAGACTGATAGCGACGCATAAGTTCCGCAAAGGCGGAACGTTCCGGGCGCGCATCGGCCTGACACCGTAAAATCAAGTCATAGTTCGGAAGTTTTTCTACTTGTTGCACCGGCGTTGGAGGAACCGTTGCGTCAACCGTTGACCAGGATACAGTCGATTGGCTCATGGATGGAATGGGATACTACAACATCCTTCCCTCAATGACGCGGTACTTTAATTAAGGTTCCCGCCTTTATTTGGGGGTTGGACAAGTTGTTTACTCATCCCAGCTAATTAGATCCAATTCATTAACTGTAAGTGTCTCATTTTTAAAGTTTAAGGTCATCCCCCACAAGGATAATTTAAGACTCTGGCCGTTTGGTTACCGCAACTGTCTATAGTATTGTGAGAAATCAAACACAAGGATAATTTAAGCCTCTAGCGGTTTGTTTGCCGCAACTGGCTGTAGTATTGTGAGAAATCAAAGCTTGTGGATAGCCACTGTTGAGGCTGCATAACTACACCCACTAATACGCAGCAAATCCATCCTTCTTCCGGATAGCGTTTGGGGGAAAATGATTTGGGATTTTGAAGTTAAGACGAGCGCTAAAATCTCAAATTATAAATAGACTAACTTTATGAGAAGAGATGAAACCCTTTCTCGCAGCTTAATGCTCCTCTGTTTTGGGACAGCGATCGCCTTGTTCTTTGCTTTACCGCAGACAAATTCGACAATAAAGCAAGCAGGCAATCGCGACAGTCAAGATGGTGTTAGCAGCGCTCGTTTTGCGCCCCGCGAACCAAACAATAAACCTGTGCCGCAGTCGGTTTCGCGATCGCGCCTCGCGAAACCGACTGCGGCAAATATTGATAACGCTGAGTTAGTGGTGGATTTAAGCGATCGCCGCGTATACGTTTACCGCACTGGCAAGCTAAAAGCCAAATACCCCATAGCTGTTGGGCAGAAAGGTTGGCAAACTCCAACGGGCACGTTCCCAGTTCTAGCAAAGTACCGCAACCCATCATGGCTTCACCCAATCACCGGGGAGGTGGTGAAAACTGGCCCTAAAAATCCTTTAGGAGATAGATGGATTGGCTTTTGGTCTGACGGACGCCATCAAATCGGCTTTCACGGCACTAATCAAGAGAAGATGGTGGGACAAGCCGTTTCTCACGGCTGCTTGCGAATGCGAAATCAGGATATTCGGGCGCTATACGAGCAAGTGGGCAAAGGGACGCCAGTTGTTGTCCGCAACTAGGCGTTACGGGAGCGATGCACTATGGCTACATAGCTCCCGTAGCTAACTACTCGCTAATATTGTGACTCGGTTTTGGTTCGTAGTCGGGAGCGTAGATTTGCAGCCAGTTATTGATCTGATTGAGGACTTCGTTACCGGAACTTTTGCCAATGGGTTCCCGTTCGGGGAAGAATTCAGGTCGATCCAGGTTGCGGGCGATCGCTTCGCTCACTTGCTGAGTAATCAACTCCTGTAGTTCCTCCTTTGCCCGTTGCCGTTGGTAGCGTGCGCCTTCTTCGGTCGTGGCATAGAGTGGGGGCAGTCGATTTAGGGCGTAGGCGGCAATATCTCCTACATCAAGGACTTGATCGCTGGTGGCTTCAATTTCTGCCGATCGCGCGATCGCTTCCGTCAGCACCAACTCTTCCATGACATTGATGAACTGTTTCCTGGGCACCGCAACAACTTCCCCGGTCAGCAGCGCTCCCATCAGCCGATCCAGAGCCATGTATTCTTCAATGGACAGCTCCGATGCCGTGTCACAGATCCGTCCCACCTCTGCTTCCATTGCTGGTGTCAGATAACCATCTTGCAGGGCTTGTTCAACAATCTTTTCAATACTCATGACTTCTGCTGTAGTTCGCGGTACCATCTCCAATCCAGCCACCCTGCTACAATCTTTCTTCAAGTGAACACAAAATTTATCAACCTCTCCTAAAATTTCATTAAAACTTTAAAAAGAGGTCATTATTATTATTCCTTAGCCCTTAGTCATTCGGGGAACTTTGCACGTAGGACAAAGTATGAATGACTAAGATAAGCTGTCCAGAGTCAGCTTTATTCAACTCCCGATCCGCGCCAAGGTGCTGGATCGATAGACTTTCCATTAACATACAATCCCCAGTGTAGATGTGGCCCCGTTGAAGCACCTGTTGAGCCAATGGCACCAATCCTTTGCCCTGGTTGCACGATAT
This sequence comes from Microcoleus sp. FACHB-831, assembly GCF_014695585.1. Lineage (NCBI taxonomy): Bacteria > Bacillati > Cyanobacteriota > Cyanophyceae > Oscillatoriales > Microcoleaceae > Microcoleus > Microcoleus sp. FACHB-831. The sequence continues at coordinate 113,680 of NZ_JACJON010000075.1, forward strand.
CTCCTTCCTGCACGTCAATGCGGCTCAGGTGCATAAATATACTGGTGACGCCTTGACCGTGATCGATTCCAACGGCGTTGCCGTGAACTCGGAAACCCTGAGACACCCGACCCACCATAGCAACCCGGCCTGCGGCTGGTGCTGTAACTGCTGAACCATACCCACCAGCATAGTCTACCCCCCGATGGTAATAGTCGTTAGCAAATTTACCATTGTAGTAGCGGCGAACTCCATACACAGATGAAATTCGTCCTTTGTTGGGCTGGCGGAAAGCACCATTCCAGAATTTTTCTGGTGTCGCTAGCCTTTTCAAAGCTGCTACGCGGTTGAGTTCAAACTCTGTCGCACTTTGTCCGGCTTTTCCGGGGGGTAGAGTAATGCGCTGTACGGGAAATTTGCGATCGCGCAGTGACACAGCCAATGTCTTCACCTCACCATCACCAGCCACCTGAATAGCCAATTTTCCAGGCTTATCTAAAGGTGTTGTTGGTACAAAAGCCCGATAACGATTTCCTCCCATAGGAAACGCTGGGTAAGTCTCACCTTTCATTGAAACCCTTGGATTCTCCGAGCTTTGTGAATCCACCTGAAAGATAACTGATAGCGTATCCCCTAGCTGAGGATTGCTAGGAGTCACTTGCACCTGAACGGCAGAGAGGGGTAAAGAAAAAGCAAGCGGTAACAAGCAAGAGACAACAGCCAACAGGGACAACAAAAATTTGCTTTGGCTTTTTACCTTACGTCTTACCCATCCCAACAAGGTATTAGGCTTGGTCGAGTCAGATTGTGGCAGATTAAGTTTAAATTTTACCAGAGAGAAAAGCGAAGACACAGATAGTACTGCCCCGATCGGGGTTTTAACAACGGCGTAGGGATAGACTATCATTCTGCCGCTGCTGTTTCCAAGCGAGTGCAAATTTTATATTTGCGCTTATAATTTTAAGTTCTTTAATTCGCACTATCCCCATTTATCGAAAACTCGTATCCTAAAGTTAATACAGCTTAATACTTTGCTCATAAAAGAAACTTGTGCAAGAAGACTTCAGACTAATCGTAGATTTAGTAACCGTTCTAGCTGCTGCTGCCACAGGTGGAGTATTGGCAGCGCTATGCCGTCAACCAGCCTTACTTGGCTATATTGTGGGAGGAATGATTGTTGGGCCAGCAGGGTTAGGGCTAATAAAAGAATTGGTTCAGATAGAAACCCTGGCTCAGTTTGGCGTAGCCTTTTTGTTGTTCGCTTTAGGGGTTGAGTTCTCGTTTACGGAACTTAAGAAAGTCAAGGCGATCGCTCTGGGAGGAGGCGCACTGCAAATTACCCTAACCATTGCGTTCACCGTTTTTGTATGTTGGGCAACTGGAGCCTGGGCCACCTTACCAGCCAAAGGAATATTTCTGGGGGCGATACTCTCCCTCTCTTCAACCGCCGTCGTTCTCAAGTGCCTGATGGAACGGAACGAAATGGCAACCCCTCACGGACAGGTAATGCTCGGCATTTTAGTAGTACAAGACCTGGCGCTGGGCTTGATGCTAGCAGTGTTACCAGCCCTCGATCAACCACCAGAAGCCATCGGCCAAGCTGTCGCTTTAGCAGTATTAAGAATAGCGTTATTTGCTGGTGGTGCTGTGGCGGCAGGCATCTGGCTAATTCCACCCTTGCTGCAACTGCTAGCTAAAACAGAAAGCAAAGAACTATTTTTACTTGGCGTAGTTACGCTGTGCTTAGGCATTGCCCTGCTTACAGAACAACTAGGGCTTTCCATCGAAATGGGAGCTTTTGTCGCTGGTTTAACAATCTCAGAAGTCGAGTACGCCGACCAAACCCTAACCTATGTAGAGCCGTTGCGAGATGTGTTTGCGGCGCTATTTTTTGCTGCAATAGGGATGCTAATAGACCCAGTTTTCCTGTGGAACAATCTGGAATTAATTCTGGGATTGGTACTTCTGGTATTTGTCGGCAAGTTTTTGATTGTGACGCCAATAGTCAGGGCGTTTCGGTATCCCTGGAAAACCGCATTAATTGCAGGGTTGGGTTTATCTCAGATTGGGGAATTCTCCTTTGTGCTGGCAAGTTCCGGACAAGCGCTGGGATTGGTTTCTCGCCAGATTTATTTATTAATTTTGGGGACAACAGCAGTCACGCTGGTGTTAACGCCGTTTGTACTGCGCCTAGTGTCGCAATTATTCGAGATGCCAGGGATACAGCAGTATTTCGATCCGATCGACGCTCCTCTGGAAGTTTCATGCGATTTGCCCATGCAAAACCATGTCGTGGTGTGCGGCTATGGAGGAGTGGGGCGCAATTTAGTACGACTCTTACAGGAGCATAACTGCCCCGTGTTGGCGATCGACCAGTCGGAAAGAACTATTCAAAAATTGCGAGATCAGGGCATACCGTATGTTTATGGGAATGCTGCTAGCTTGCACGTATTGGAAAAAGCGGGAGTGGGGAAGGCGCAGTCGATGGCGATCGCTCTCCCAGACTCTATGAGTACCCGACTCGCTATCAAACGCGCCCTAGAAATAGACCCAAGCTTGGATATTGTAGTTCGCGCTAACCACGATCGCGATATCGAACTGCTGTACCAGTTGGGAGCGCGTGAGGTTGTGCAGCCAGAATTTGAGGCAAGTTTGGAAATAACTACCCACGTACTCACGCGGCGGGGAATGCCTCTGTGGGGCGTTCAACGGGAAATGCAGCAAATTCGCAACTCTCACTATCTAGATTTGCGACCGCAAACGCCTGCTGAAATTTCGAGAGATATGCAGGCGGCGCTCAACGGAACGGGGATGAATAGCAAGTGGTATCCCCTACCAGATAATTCGCCTCTAGTTGGCATGACGCTAGAAGAAACTAACTTGCGCTGGTTGACTGGCGCCAGCGTGGTGGCGATTCGCAGAGCGTCGGGAGGCGAGATAGACTATCCCTCGGAGCGCACAATTATGGAAGTGGGCGATCGCCTGCTGCTGGTGGGAGACCGGGAAGAACTTGCCGCCTTTAACGAACTGGCTAAGGGAGAGCTAACGATTCCGGGAGCAAGTACCCCTTGTCAGTGGTTGGTGGTGTCAGATGATAGCCCAGCTATAGGCAAAACATTGTCAGAGCTACATTTCCGGCGTCAGTACGGCATCCAGGTGCAATCAATTCGCCGAGAAGGAAAATTTATCCGCTTCCCAGATGGACGCGAGCATGTGCGCTCAGGCGATCGCTTGCTCTTGTGCGGCGGCAGTTATCCCCTAAATCAGTTGCGACAATGGATTGCGCCCTCATCAGCGACGCCGAGTGTTTCTGTTCCTGTAATTAAGGCTCCCGTAAGCGAAGCTATGCAAGAGTACCTGCCACTAGATACTCAGCGAGAAGTTTAAATTGGGCATGGGGTATTGGAAATCGGTAATTGCTCTTCCCAATTCCCCATTAACCAACTCAGCCTTTGGCCTTGAGATAGGCGATCGCCCCACGCCAAACTATTGTCTGCTGCTCGTTCTCGTCCATGAGACACACGCATTGTGTATCCTGCCAGTGGATATTACCAACCAGCGATTCCTGGGTAATGAGTTTCAGCTCGACTTGCTTTTTGTCTCTTATCAAACTTTGAATTTGGCGAAAGCTAGGCAATCCTGTTTCTAATTCAGCCATATCAGTCCTTAATCAAATGTTTTTAATCTGTTGTCTGTTGGAGGTGCGGGGGTTATATTTCCCAGCACATATGTCCCTTGTCCTTACTACCGAGAGGTGTCACCGCTGATAGTTGACGGGGGCTAATAACCCGTTAACAATGCCAGGGGCACAAATCTGATAGCTTGTATTTGATAGCGCTTTGCGGAGAAGTGAATGGCCATCGAATTTACAAAGTATCACGGACTGGGAAATGATTTTATTTTGATTGATAACCGCTCGTCTGAAGAACCGTTTCTGACTCAGGAACAGGCTGTTAAGGTGTGCGATCGCCATTTTGGGATTGGCGCTGATGGCGTCATCTTTGCTCTACCCGGACAATCGGGCACTGACTACACGATGCGGATTTTCAACTCTGATGGCTCTGAGCCAGAAATGTGCGGCAATGGCATCCGCTGTTTAGCTAAGTTTCTATCTGACTTAGAGGCTGGCTCAAACCAGAGTAGAAATGAATATCGCATTCATACCCTTGCTGGTGTTATGGCACCCCAAGTGCGGCCTGACGGTCAAGTCACTGTCGATATGGGTTTGCCGCGATTGCTAGCAGGTGAAATTCCGACAACGCTTTGCTCGCCTGACGAGAAAGTTATCCAGCGATCGCTCGAAGTTGCTGGTACTACATGGTCTGTCACCTGCGTCAGCATGGGTAATCCCCACTGCATTACTTTTGTCGAAGATGTGGCGGCTGTTCCCCTAGAAAGTATTGGCCCTCTGTTTGAGCATCACCCCGTTTTCCCCCAGCGCACCAATACAGAATTTATTCAAATGATACGACGCGACTATCTAAAAATGCGCGTTTGGGAACGGGGGGCTGGTGTCACCTTAGCCTGCGGTACGGGGGCTTGTGCGTCTCTAGTTGCTGCTGTTTTAACCGGAAGGAGCGATCGCGTAGCCACAGTGGAACTCCCTGGTGGCTGTCTGCAAATTGAATGGTCGCAATTAGACCAACGGCTTTTTATGACTGGGCCAGCCGAGTTAGTTTTTACAGGTCGGCTGTAAGTTAGCGGCTAATAAAATTTTAAATTTTATTAGCCGTTTCTAGAGGCGATTAACTGTTTAGTTTGCTGCAAAATTTCTTCTAACCCAGCATCTTTAGAAAAAAAGTCATCAGCTTGAGGACAAATCTGTTTCCCTGCTTCTAAATTGTTTTTGCTGACAAATCCTGTCGCTAAAACTAGCAAAGGAGGATTTTGTAAAGTTGCTTTTAAATGGCAAATTAGTTGGCAACCATCCATGTCCTTTTCATAAGAAGCTGGTGGTATAGAAAAATCAACTATCACTAGATCGTAGTTACTTGGTTCGTGTAAAAAAATAGAGATTCTTTTAAAAGTTGATACTTCAAAATCATTTCTAAAAAATCGCTTAATTACCAAACACCAGTTTTCATCGTCATCTACTACTGCTATTTTGTGCATACCTGGTCTTTCCTACATCGAAAAAGGGAGTTTATTTTATTAAACATACTTTTTTATTATTTTAAATAAATTTATTTAAAATCAGCGTTTTTAAACTTTGATATTTTATAAAATATACTTTTAATACTGCTAAATTTAATCTACCTAAATGGATATTTGCTAAAATGCTCTTGGATGAAAGCTCATGGTTATTGCTTCATCAGAATCTGTTAAGTCAGTACAGTTGTCAAAGTTGAGCAATCAATTCTAAAAATTCTTCATAATTGGTGATAGGTTTGGCGCAAAACTTATCTGCACGAGAGGTTTCTAACAGAGTTTTCTGTTCAAACAACATAGCATAAGCTGTAACTAAAATGATGGGAATATGAGCAGTTTGATGTTGAGTTTTGAGGATGTAAGACACATCTGCTCCGCTAACTGGCTTACCCTGCCACAGCGCTCCCCCCAGGTTAACATCCATCATCACCAAATCCACCACTCCCGACTCACATCGCTGAAAAATTTCTGCTGGTTCGCCCGTAATATGGACTTGATGCCCTCCAAGGCGCTCAAGAAGTTTAGCAGTACTCTTGGCTAAGATGTAATCGTCATCAACAAGTAATATGTTCATTTTCTGGCAAATTAGTAATTAGTAAAAAGAAGGAGCGAGGAGGCACGTAATTTACAAATTGCTAGTTGGCTACGCTAACAAAACTGGATGTAGAACGCCTCCGGCTCCGCGCCAAACTTTGCCATTACTCAAAACTTACAAGTGAGGAGGGACGTAATTTAAAACGTGCTGCTTGGCTACGTTAACAAAGTTCAAAAATTCCCTAGCTATTACCAATTTGCGTTAACTTCTTTGGCAGGGAGAGTAAAAGTTACAGTTGTACCCCGATCGATGCCCGGACTTTCCAACCAGATTTGACCGCCCATAAGTTCTACCAGACGTTTGCAAATGGTCAAACCAAGCCCAGTCCCACCATAGCGACGTTTAATGGAACCATCTGCTTGAACAAAAGGCTCAAACAATGGATCTTCTTTACTAAGCTCGATACCTATTCCGGTGTCAGCGATGGAAAATTCGATTACAGGTTCTACGACTCGTTGGATTACTCTGAGCTTAACCTTACCTTGTTCGGTAAATTTAAAGGCATTAGAAAGTAGGTTTGCCAGAATTTGTCTGAGCTTTATTTTATCAGCCCAGACGCTATCAACTTCGCATTCCATTATCAGGTCGATATGTTTGCGATCGCTCTCCAAACGGAATAAACATCGTTGCTCTTCCAGCAGCCGATCTAGATTAATTAATTCCCAATTCACACTCATCCGCCCTGCTTCGATTTTGGCAATGTCTAAAACATCGTTAATAATAGCAACTAGATTTTCAGCAGATTGATAGGCAACACTAATAAATTCTTTTAACTCTTCTTCATTGTCGTATAAACCTTCTTTGAGCAGTTTTAAGTAGTTGAGTGTAGAGGCTAGAGGCGTCCGCAGTTCGTGGCTGGTAGTTGAGAGAAAATCTGATTTCAAACGCGAAGCTTCCTCGGCTGTATTACGGGCATTATTAAGTTCTTTGTTCCGCATTTCTACGAGAACGCGCTGCTGGCGTTCGCACGCTGTTAGGCGATACTGCATTACTGCCATAGTTACGTGTGTTGCTATAGATCTAACGAGTTCTATTTCTCCACCAATCCATTTTCTTGTCTGGCCGTGTTTCAGTTCTCGCCAAGCCTCAAAGGAAGTTCTTACCCTTGAATTGCGCTCGTCTGGATCTAATCTTCCTGCCCAGAGTATGTCGGTATCAATTTCGTCTCGAAATAGAGTTAAGCAACCTAGTGATTTGCCACTATACTGAAGCGGTACGATCAGTATGCTGCGAATGCTAGTAGAGCGGAAGAAAGGGGCAATTTCTATTAGTTGCGGTTCTTGGTAAAGATCGGCGATCGCGCCTAAGTAAGAAACTGATTTATTATCAATATCACTTCTTAAATATGCAAAATTAACCATTTCGACAAATGGGTTTTCTGGGTTTAGCAGTTGTTGCCAAAACGGGTAATTTTCCAGCCTTGCTTCAGGCGTACCTACTGACAAGCTGGGCTGATTTCCATCGATGTAGAGTTCATCTTCCCAGTCGCAAGTTGAGGTGAGATAAAGCCTCCCACCGCTAGCATCAACGGCTTCAACAATTTGCTCTATAACGATTTGGAGAATTTTTTGGATTGCTAGGGGTGAGTGTAGGAAGGTAGAAATTTGATTGATCAGTGCTTCGCGATCCGCTTTTTCGCGGGCTTGGGCGAGGAGATGGGATTGAGCGATCGCTATCGAAACCTGATCCGCTACAGTCTGAACTATTTCTAAGTCTTCCTGGCTGAAAATTTTTGCTTGCGAATGATGCGAAGCCAGCAAACCCCACAAATTCTGGTTGTACAGAATAGGAACGACAAGCGATGACTGCACGCCCATTGCAGTGAGGTATTCAACATGGCAGGGGTCTACAGGGCGCTGTATTATATTTGCGTCCGCAGCCTGCTGGCGATCGCTGCTTGTGTCTGCACAATCGAGGTGATTCAGGGTAGTTAGTTGAGCCGCAACATCTACAATTACCCGCGTTCTAGCATGAATAAACATCTCGCGGGCATGGGGGGGAACGTCTCCGGCGGGAAAGTGCAACCCCAGCAGCGATGGTAGGCGATTTTGAGCGATGGATTCGGCAATCACTTGCCCCGTACCATCAGCAGCAAATCGGTATATTTTTACACGGTCTGTATCCAGAAACGAGCGCATTTCTTGCACGGCGCATGACAGAATTTCCTGTAACTCTAAAGATTGTCGGATGCGGTTTGTCATCCGATTCAATAAATTGCCCTGAGTTACCGCGTGTTCTGTACTGGTGCTTGTGGGTCTGCGCTCCATTTACCCTCCTTTGTTATCTATCTTTATGCATAAATTTTAACTTATTTATAGTTTTTTTAGAATTAATAAATCCCGCTACTAGCAGTATATTTAAAATAAAAAAGTATCGTTAGTTACATTTACTTAAATTAGAGTAAGCCAGATTTGACATTGGTGGCTAAAAGCTAAATCCAGTTAAAAAATACTATAAATATGCAATATAAATAGGTTAAAACGGCATTTACCCGCGATCGCAGGTATCAAAAAATTTACATTTTCACTAAATCTATTGAGCTGTAATATGCATTTACGCCCGCTCAAATAAGTAGAAAAATAGAATTAAAAAATATCATTTTCTAGCGCGGTGTTTAAAGTACAAAACCCAACGTTTAGTAGGATTTGATGGGTTTCGCTGTCGCTCTACCCCTAGTTTGGCGAATTAATTTATGAAGACACGTTATGGTGTTAGGTTAGGGAGGATTTAAACAAGCGATCGCTCCAGAACCGTTTTAATAAATCTATCAAGTTTTATTTAGCTAGCACATTTACAAAAAAACTGTCTCACTTGCAGACAAAACTAGCGATGGTTGTTAGCAAAATACCTGGATCGACGGGCTTAGACAGGTGAATTTGGAAACCTGCGGCGATCGCTCTGTCTTGTTCCTCAAGTCGAGTGTAAGCTGTCAGCGCGATCGCCTGAATCTGAGAATTTTTATTTTGTTTTGCCTCCATTGCTCTCAGCTTGCGAATCAGGCTGTAGCCATTTTCTCCAGGCATCCCAATATCGCTCACCAAGACATCAAAATTATCTTGTGTCAAAGCTTGTAGCGCCTCTTGCGCGGAGGAAGCGACAACTGCGATCGCGCCGCACTGTTTGAGAGCAATTCTAATAAACTCCCTCACGTCAGCTTCGTCATCTACCACAAGTACCCGCAAGCTATCTAAATAGGAATTGGGCAATAAACAAGCAGTTGGTGAAAGTTGAGCGCTCGTTTCTAACTCAAAACTTGTATCTGTATCATTTTCATCTCCCCTTGCCCATTGATTGGTAGCAACCGACAAAGGTAAAAGGGGCATTTGGACGGTAAATGTCGCCCCTTGATTTTCCCCGGGACTTTCCACACCAACAGTCCCGCCGTGCAGTTCGACTAAATTCCGCACAATCGCTAATCCCAAGCCGAGTTTACCTTGCAGCTTGGTCATGCTGCTGTCAGCTTGACGAAAACGTTCAAAGATCGATGGCAACATCTCAGGATTTATTCCTATTCCCGTGTCGCTTACCCGCAGAGTCGCATGGTGATCGCTTTGTTCCAATCTGACTTCAACACGTCCCCCGCTTGGGGTAAATTTGATGGCGTTGTCTATCAGATTCCAGACAATTTGTTGCAAGCGTACCGCATCCCCCAATACCCATAGCGGTGGAGAAGATGATTGAGAATTGAATTGTGCCCTAGCTTCTGTGTATTTCTGCTCCTCAATTTGGGGAAATACCACATCAAGTGCGATCGCTTTATACGAAGCCTGCTCCGCCACAATTTTTAGTGCTGCCTCAACAACAGATATCAGATTGACTTGATTTACATTAAGCCGAAGCGTGCCCCTGATCGTGCGCGAGATATCCGCAAGATCGTCAAGGCGTTGAGCCTGCACGCGGGCGTTGCGCTCGATTATTTCCAGGGCGCGAACAGTGATGCCTTCGTCAAAATTGCGAGTAGAAAGCAGCCTAGACCACCCCAGAATAGAGCTGAGGGGCGATCGCAGTTCGTGGGAAACTATGGCTAAAAACTCGTCTTTGGCGCGGCTAGCCTCTTCTGCCGCCCTCCTTGCTGCTTGCTCGTCAGCCAATAACCGCTGATATTCTTCCTCCGTCCACTTGCGCTCATCTATCTCGCGCTGAATGGATATCCAGTGAGTGTACCAGCCTTTTTCATTGGCGACGGGCGTAATGCTCAGTTCCACCCAAAATTGCGTGCCATTTTTGCGGTAGTTCATCAGATCGACTTCTACTGGTTCCCAGCGTTCTAGCGCCGTGCGAAGTTTATCTAGTTTGGCGCGGTCTGTTTTTGGCCCTTGCAGCAAGCGCGGGCTTTTCCCAAGTACCTCCTCAGCGCTGTAGCCTGTCATCCGGGAGAACGCTTCGTTGACGTACAATATTCTCGGCCCAGGATAGTTAATCGGCTCTGCTTCGGTGATTAGTATGGCGTCGTTGGCGTTGACGACCACTGACTCAAGCAGCCGCAACCGTTCTTCACTTTGTTTGTGGTCTGTGATGTCGGCGATTAACGCCATAATGCCGCAGATATTGCCTTCGCTGTCATGTACTGGCGCTGTCCACAACCGGATCTCATAGGTATCTGGGCTGGGGGAAACCTCAGATTGAGTATTTTTATTAGGAATTGAAGTTAAATCGGCACTTGCCACAATTCCGCCTTGCAGCGTAGTTGCGAACATTGTCCAGAATTCTTGCTGTTGATTTTCGGGAACGATTGCCAGAGGGCGATCTAGCACCTCTTGCGGACTCCAACCGAACATTCGTTCCGCTGCCTGACTCCACGCCTTGACATTTCCGTTATTATCTAGGCTGATAGTAGCCATCGATCGGGCTTCAATTAGCGTCTCCAGCGCCTGATTTTTTTGTTGCAATTCCTCCAAGGCTTGCAAGTTTTGGGTGAATTCAGCCAGCAGTTGTTCCTCGCGGCTATAACTTTCCTCCCTCACGCGATCGCTATAGTTGCGGAAGAAGTCAGCTAAACGCGGTTCTTCTACAAACAACATACCAATGCGATCGTAAGCTGGCTTGTCAAGTTGATAGGCAAGTTGTGGGTGTGCTTCTACCCAAAGATGACAGGTTTTTATATAACCCAAGAACGCCATCAAGTTGTTGTAATTCTCAGATCCCAGCATCCGTTTTAGCTGTGAGCCAACAGTAGCAGCGATCGCGCCTCCACCAACAATGTTGGGGTGCAAAAACATGAAAATAGCACATGAAAATATAGCTTTTTCCCCTTCCCAATCTGCTTCTAGCCAGATTTCCTCTGAAAGCGACGGCACAGCATTCAATTCTTCTTCAATGTTCTTTGCTGTTGGCGTCGGCGTTTCCAGAAGTTCCAATATTGCTTTTGATTGCATCCCCAAGCTGCGAGCTTCACAACTGTGGCAAATGATGCAGTATGCGACGCTACAATAACGTGAAAGGTACGCAAAAAGCTTTTCTTTGAACAATACTGGAAGCGGATTGTTGACATAGCAGATCTGCATCTGCTGCCACAGGTTTTCCAGCACTAAAGGCGTATCACTTGCAGCAATCAAAAAGGCTGGTATAAAGCCCAACTCGGACTCGATTTCTAAACTTTTTTGTCTACTAATCACGGATTACACTCCGCAGGTCAAATGCCCGTGCGATTCTTTATTCAGAAAATATTTCATATCAAATTCGGCATTTTTCCCACATTTTATGTAACCTTGGGAAATTTGGGAAATAGTAGTTGTACCCTTTTACCCTGAAAAGCAACTGTAAAAAGCAAAAGAAATTATATTTTTTCTTTTGCTTTTTATTTGTGAGTTGTTAGCTGCAACTATCTACTTTATAAATTTTAACATTATATCGGCTAACTCCTGTTAATTTACTGTAAAAGCTGTGGATTATTGTTGATATTACCAATAAGTATTCCTTACCCTAGCGGCTTTTGAGAACCACCTGCAATTATTTTTGTGTTTCTTCTACCGAAAGAGATAGGTTATTTTTAAATAAATTTGTATCTTTGTATACAATAAACGCCTCTTGTGGGGTCAACTCTAACTAAAACGAAATTTTGATTAATAGTTAGCCATAACAAATCCCCAGCCGCGATCGCCAGCTACTCAGATTAATCCATGTGTGCGATCGCTACTACATTCTAATCTCATACCTAGCTCTTATAAACATAGGTTTGGTTTACCATAGTAAAACCAAACCTACAATCACAAGACTTATCCGCCATACTAGACATACAGGAGGAATGCATAGCTATGCGTCCCTACAAATGGCTGCTAAGTTGTCAGTTTTTGTAAAACCTAGATTATCCTTAAGCGAATTGATATTTTAATAGATACCTATTCTCAATCTGCCGCTTTTTCAGCATCAAGAAAGCAGCGAATAAAATCCCCATAAGCGTCTTTCATCGGCAGTTCCTCATCCACTTTCAACCGCCGCCGCTTAGTCACAACTGCTTTATTTTCAATTGGGTTAAAACCTTCTTTCTCGTATTCTTCCCAATACAAACCTACCCCCCGACGCTGCCAAGTAGGTAACTCATTAAAATTGATTCCGTGTTGAAACAGCAATTCATTCTTAAAAGCAGTAGACTGACCCTCAAGCGCCGCCGTAGCCGCAGCCTCACTTGCACCCGAAGAACGTAGCGTCCAGTAACACCAGCCATTTAAAGCGCAGCGCGTAGCATCAGCCTGACGCCAGCGAAAGTAATCTACCACCTGCGACTTAGAAGCACCCAGCCAGACGCGGCTATCGAAATTTACTATAGTTCCGCAGGCGTGGGTAAAAGTCGCACTGGCAATGCTGGCAGAAATTGACACAACTTTTTCCAAACTGCGGTCAAAAAAATCCCAATTTGGACGAAACAGCAAGGATATTTCATCGCTTTCCGTATACGCATAGATGCCTTGCAATTGTTCCAGAAGGGATGAGGTTGTTTGCACCATTAGTTCGTGGAATCTTAGGTCAAAAGGCTTATCAAATTTTGACGACGCCGTAAACCCCGAAAAAGAGCGACCATCTAGGCGAATTACTACCCAAACACCAGGCAACAAACGCAGCGAGTGGAAGTACTCCAAATCGCGCATTTGTTGTTCAAAGGTATCGTTATCCATCTATTACCTCATCTTCAATCCAATCAGAAACTTCAAAAGTCGATTTGCTAACAATTCGCACGTAGAACAATTTGTGAAATCCTTCCGCATAAGAGGGAGGTTCCAGCTTCTTAATTGTGCTGTAAATTGCCACATCAGGTACTCTGGCTTTACCCTGGCGTTGCTGATTGCGATCGCGGCACTGGCTCACTTGCGATTCAAAGTAGTAACCAACAACAGAGGCATCATACTTACAACCCAACTCAATTATTGACTTTCGCTCCTCTCTTGTTGGGTTGGTGTTATCGACTACAACTGAAAGTTGAGCTTGAAATGCTGTTTCCATCAGTTGCGCTTGCCTCCTAGAAGGTTTTTTATTGTTAGGGAATAAGTCTTTGCTGATATGCTCGTGGTTTGCGGCAAAATGGGTGCTAAAAAAAGTGCTTTTGCCGCTACCTTGCAAGCCTATAAAAATAACTAACTCCACAACGATAGTTCATAGTCCATGTTAATTTAGCGGCTCGATAGTGGCTTTTAAAGCTTTGCTATTGAGGGTTTGCAGCATTTCTTCAGCGTAAATGCGATCGCTATAAATTCCCACTTGCAGCACCCGCCGACCTTGAGAGACAACGTGAAAAGCATTAGGTACGAGGCTGCGTACCTTATTTTCTTCACCTCCATTTTTCGTATCGACCACAACCCGGTAACGCATACCTCGCGCCGCTACAGGCGATGCTTTTCTGGTCGCAGCCACGTCGTCTTCAGGTGCGGTTCGGTTAGCCCCAAGAGGGCTAGAAATACGAGCCATTCCAACAAAATTCTGGCTGTTTCCAGTGTTTGTAGCTGGGGTATTCTGGCTCAAAGTGGAAGAAGTGGAAATTCCTTGTTGAACGCCGGATTGCGTAGGTGTTCCCAAGGGTTGCTCGAATACTAACGAACGATTGATGTCGTTTTGGTTTGAGGTAGGTGTTGGTACGGGGATGTCAATTTTCGCTGGTTGCTGGTTGCTGGATGCGACTGGTGAGGAATTACCCAAGCTAGTTGGAACAGGAAAAGAGGAAGCCGAAACGCGAGATGGGCGGGGTAGCACTGGCGATGTGTTTGGTATAGCAATACTGGCGCGATCGCTCGTTTGTGTAGGCTGTGAGGGTAAAGCAGTCGGTTGACTATTGTTGGCTATAGGGCGATCGCCATTTAGGGGATTGACGCTGCTAACGCTCGTTTGTGTAATCTGTGAGGGTAAGGCAGTAGGTTGACTATTGTTGGCTATAGGGCGATCGCTCGTTTGTGTAGGCGGCGAGGGTAAGGCAGTAGGTTGACTATTGTTGGCTATAGGGCGATCGCCATTTAGGGGATTGACGCTGCTAACGCTTGCTTGTGTAATCTGTGAGGGTAAGGCAGCACCCCCAGTATTGTTAGCAATAGGGCGATCGCTATTTTGAGAATTGGGACTGCTAACGCTTGCTTGTGTAGGCGGCGAGGGTAAGGCAGTACCCCCAGTATTGTTAGCAATAGGGCGATCGCTATTTTGAGAATTGGGACTGCTAACGCTTGCTTGTGTAGGCTGTGAGGGTAAGGCAGTACTTTGACTATTGTTGGCTATAGGGCGATCGCCTGAAGGATTATTGGTTGTTACGGGGTTTTTCGGGGTAAGCGGTGACGGGCTGGGGCTGCTAACAATTGCTTGTGTAGGCTGTGAGGGTAAGGCAGCACTTTGAGTATTATTTGCAATAGCGCCTGAAGAATTTCTCGAAGGCTGGTTATTGGCGATCGCCGGGGAGTTAGAGGGCTTTGAAGCAACTGGCTCCTGCTGTGCTTGTCTTGGGGAATTTTCTCCTCTGCTTGGCGTTGCTGTTACCTGGGCTGGGGTGGCGACAGGAGGGCGATTGGTTGAGACAGTTGGGGTGGGAATCGGGGAATTTTGACTTCCAGCCAAATCAAGCCGCCCATCTATTCGCTGACTCATCTGATTTCCAAAGGCTGAAAAAATCTGATTAACAGTTTTATTACTAATATCGAAGCGACCGTTACCGCGAAAAATGTTGCCCCCAGGCTGACTGGAGATTCCCAAATCGGGACGCGACCAGTCGATCGCTACTAACCCATCTTCCTGGTTATTTTCAATAATGTTGTTTCGCAACACAGGTTGAGCGTTACCTTCTACCGCAACACCAGCTTTATTGTTGCTAATGCGATTGCCAGTTAACCGAGGCGCGGCATCCTGGGTAATGTTGAGCGCGTATCCCGTATTGGAAAACACATTATCGCGGACTTCTGGCCGCGATGTCCCAGATATAATAATTCCGTTGCCGCTATTGTCATAAAAATAGTTGCTGCGGATCAAGGGCGCACTATTTCCATTGACTGAAATAGCACCTTGTTTGCTGCCCGTGAAGGTATTCTCCACCACTACAGGGCTGCTGGATTCAATCCAAACAGCATAGCCCCGCTGATTTGGATTGGTGATAGTGAGGCCAGTTATACCAGCGTGGGACGCGCCCACTATCGTAACGTCAACATCACCAGCAGTACGGCTGGCAAATATACCGCCCCCAGCAATAACAATATACTCACCTCGGGTGCGGGGGTTGCCCTGAATTGTCACGCTGGGTTTAAGCATCAGAGGGAAAGTTTCGCCGCCTGCTTTACTGTAGGTTCCAGGTGATAGGAGAATTACCGTGTTTTGCCCAGCCACGCGCAGCGCTTGGCTAATGGTTTTGAAAGGCGATCGCTCCATTCCAGTATTAGCTATGTCATTCCCCGTCGTTGGGTTGACAAATAACTTATTAACTTGCGACGCCACCTTCCCCTGGCTTACCGTCTGTGCCATCGCTGGCAAAGTGAAATCGAGACTAAAGCAACTAACGACAGGCACAAGAGAAGCCAAAACGCAGCCTGTGAAAATTTTTCTTAATTTCGCCATTTGGAGTGCGGATAGGGGGGGGAAGGGGCATGGTAGAGATCTTGTCTGCAACGTCTCTAGGGCGATCGCGTTGTACGTGTGGGGGCGTCTTAAACTCACGGCTCTACTCCTGGGCGGGGGATTATTTAAACTAGGGACTGCAATCAGTCGATCATCTTCTATGCGAGTAAGTCTTGTCCCCAAAGGGAATCGCTTGATAAAGGTGTTTTTGTACGGTAATCTTTGGGTTCTAGTAGATTCCGCTGAGGGCTGCAACTTTCCAAGTTAGCAATTTTTAGCAATCCTTACAGCCAAATTTTTTGATTTTTAACTCTTAGCTAATCGCTATTTAAGTTTCGATAGAAGCATTTTGGTAGTATCGAGTAATAAGGGAGTAATTGCTGATGGGTCAGAAACACAGCCAGGGTAAATTTGCACAACCAGCAGTTTGCCGCATTTTAGACGCCAATTTAGACCGCGCCAGGGAAGGGCTGCGGATAATTGAAGAATGGTGTCGATTTGGTTTAAACAGCATGCAGCTAGCGGCTGAATGCAAACAAATGCGTCAGGAGTTGGCTAGCTGGCATACTCCTGAGATCCGGGCATCGCGGAACACGCCGGGAGATCCGGGCACCAGTCTTACACACCCCCAAGAAGAACAACGCTCTAGCATTCAGCAATTGTTGCAGGCGAACTTTGGTCGCGTCGAAGAGGCGATGCGGGTAGTGGAAGAATATGGCAAGCTTTACAACCCAGATATGGGCGGCGTATTTAAGCAAATGCGCTATAAAGTTTATACGCTAGAGAGCAATTTGCTGGCTTATCGTCGCCATCAATTGCTGGCGCGATCGCGTCTCTACCTTGTCACGTCGCCCTCAGACAATTTATTTAGTACTGTTGAAGCCTCTCTGCAAGGTGGCTTGACCCTCTTACAGTACCGCGACAAAACGGCAGATGATTCCATCCGTCTCAGCCACGCCCACAAACTCCGCCAGATGTGCCATCACTACGGCGCTCTGTTTATTATGAACGACCGCGTGGATCTGGCTCTAGCTGTCGATGCTGATGGCGTTCATCTAGGACAGCAAGACATCCCAATTGCCCTAGCGCGGCAGTTGTTGGGGCCGCAACGCATTATAGGACGCTCCACCACCAACCCCGACGAAATGCAACGAGCCATCCAAGAAGGCGCGGATTACATTGGAGTTGGCCCTGTCTTTGAAACCCCCACTAAACCGGGCAAACCTGCCGCAGGCTTCGATTATGTCCGCCACGCATCTGAAAATTCCCCTATCCCTTGGTTCGCTATTGGGGGAATTGATATGAATAACTTGAACGAAGTATTGGCGGTGGGGGCTGAACGAGTCGCAGTTGTCCGCGCTATTACCACTGCTGAACAGCCGACTCTGGTGACGCAGTATTTGCTATCCCAACTGTCGAGAGTACAAACTCTCCGCAAATTTGAAGCCGACGTTGACCTCTCCTATGCATAGCGCCGATGCTAACCTGAAGCTCCAGGTGAATGGCGAACCCTGTACTTGTTCGCCGCAAACCAATCTGCCACAACTCCTCGAACAACTGGGGTTAAATCCCCGGTTAGTTGCCGTAGAATACAACGGCGAGATTCTCCATCGGCAGTTTTGGTCTGAGACACACATGCAAGAGGGCGATCGCCTCGAAATTGTCACCATTGTCGGTGGTGGCTAATGTTATGGAGGCTCTGCCTCCAACCCTCTTTCCCAGGTTGAACCTGGGAACGAGAATTTTTGGGCGGCTGCCTCTAGATTCGTTACTGTGCAAAGACAAAAGCGAAAAAACCAAAATTATTTAATAGTTTCTTTATTTTGATATTTTTCTCTTTTTTTTGCCCTCGTTCCCAGGCTCCCGCCTGGGAATTCTTTCTACTTTTTACTTCTCAAGGTACGGATATCTACCCCTGCAATCCGCTCTGAGAGCAGACCTAAGCTTGGAGCAGAAGCGATAGATTAAATATAAGGCTGGTTGAAGGATGCTTAAAGCCGCCATAACCGCTACAGTTTAATGAGTTTGAATAGGCACAGCGTATATGCGTAACAAACTGCTTTCAGCAATAAAACCAATTTTGAAATCTCTTTTCCTCGCTGGTCTTGTCCTCAGCCTAGCTCTAGGCAACGCTGACGGAGCATTGGCTGCTCGCAGTGGCGGGCGGATTGGCGGCGGTTCTTTCAGAGCGCCCAGCCGCACCTATTCGCCTCCTTCTCGCACCTATGCACCGCCATCTGGGGGATACTACCCAGGCGGTGGTGGATATTATCCAGGCGGTGGAATTGGCTTCCCGTTCCTGTTCCCCTTCTTTGGTATTGGGGGTGGATTTGGCGGTCTATTTACTATCTTGCTTTTCCTGGGTCTAGCTAACTTTCTAGTGCAAACCTTCCGCAACATCGGCACTAGCAATGAAGAAGTAGACTCGCTTGGCTACAGCAATTCTAAAGTTTCCGTCGCTAAAGTACAGGTGGGTTTATTATCTCAAGCCCGCAGCCTGCAAGGTGAACTAAACGAGCTAGCTAATAGCGCTGATACTGGTACTGCCGAGGGTCGCGCCCAAGTGCTGCAAGAAAGCACGCTAGCTTTACTACGTCACCCCGAATACTGGGTATATGGCGCGACTGAAGCTCAACAAACAGCTTTAGTAGCCGCAGAAGCTAAATTTAATCAACTTGCTCTGGGCGAACGCAGCAAATTTAGCGCCGAAACTCTCTCCAATGTAAACAATCAACTGCGTCAAGCGCCTGCAACCGCGTCTTTGCCTGCTGCTGGTGGGGAATTGGCAGAACAGTTGAAACAATTGTCTGGTGAGTACATTGTTGTGACGATTGTTGTGGGTGCCGAGGGCAATCTGCAACTACCCAAGATCGACAATACAGACGATTTGCGTCAAGCGTTGCGTCAGATTGGGGGAATATCGAGCGAGCGCCTGCTAGCTGTCGAAATTCTCTGGACGCCTCAAGCAGAAGGCGACACGCTGACTACTGACGATATGCTCGCCGAGTATCCCGACCTGAAGTTAGTGTAAGCAGTCATCCAATAGTTTAGTTAAGTAGGGTGGGCAGTGCCCACCTTTTTTTATGCTATGTAAGTCCTGCTGCATTAATCAAAATTAGATTATGCTTTGCTACTTTTTACTGCTTATTTGATACGTTTTTGTTCGCTTTGATAAGTGATGTATTGGGCAAGAAATCCTGCTACGCCTGAGATTATCATCAACATAACGCTGAGGGCATTGATATCTGGTTTAACGCCAGTGCGTATGCGGCTAAAAATTTCCATTGGTAGAGTACCCGAACCGGTTCCGGAAGTGAAGCTGGCAATCAGAAAATCATCCATGCTGAGAACAAATGCTATCAGACAGCCTGAGATAATACCGGGCAGCAATTCGGGAAGCAAAACTTTGATGAAAGCTTCTACAGGATTTGCACCTAAATCGAGTGCGGCTTCTTCGAGGTGAGGATCTAAGCCGCTGAGTCTAGCAGAGACAGCGATCGCTACATAAGCTAGACAAAAAACGACGTGGGCGGCGACGATTGTCCAGATACTAAGGCGAATCCCAATAACTGCTAGAAATATCAATGTAGCGACTGCGATCGCAATATCGGGAATAATTAAAGGCAGAAAAGAAATCCCCCGATACAAGCTTTTGCCCGTAAACCGATAACGGGCTAAACCTACAGCCATAAGAGTACCCAAAACAGCCGCAATCCCCACAGCGCTGAACGCCACTGTGAGACTATTTTGCAATGCTGTAAAAATACGCCCGTCTTTAAGTAAATTGCCGTACCATTTCAACGTGAATCCTTCCCAATTTGCGCTGTAAGGAGACTCATTAAAGCTATACAAAGCTAGTACCAGGATCGGCAGGTACATATAAAAAAACATCACAATGGAGAAAATGGCCTGCCAAGAGAAACCGGGTTTATCCTTAGATTTCACCATATCTACGGGTATTTCCTCCTGTTTAAGCCTCATGTCTACCATCAAATATCACCATTAGCTAAGGTGCGATATAACTCTTTAAGGTTTGGTTGTATTATCGCCGTATTTAATTAAAAGCGCGATCGCAATACTCACGGCCATTATTAACACCATACTCAAAGCCGAACCAAAGCCCCAATTTTGAGTTGCCCCCAAAAACTGGTTATAAATCATGCGGGATACTGTCATGCTTTGCGCTCCGCCCAGTAATTCTGGATCGACAAAATCCCCTAAAGTATTAATAAAAACTAGCAAACACCCAGCAGCAATTCCCGGCAATGTTTGGGGGACAGTTACTTTCCAGAAACTTTGAATCGGATTAGCACCCAAATCGGCTGATGCCTCAAGTAAACGCTTATCAAGTTTTTCTATAGAGGCGTATAAAATTAACACCATATAGGGAAGATAACTGTAGCCCATGCCGATAAAAACGGCTGGCCAGTCGTTGAGTAAATCTAAAGCAGGCAATCCTATACTTGTCAGTAAAGTGTTGAGGACGCCAGTTCGCCGCAAAATTGTCACCCAGGCGTAAGAACGCAGGAGGGATGATGTCCACAAAGGCAACACAAACCCCAACAGCAGCAAATTACGCCACTTCTGGGGTGCCATTTGACCAATCCAGTAAGCGACGGGGAATCCTAGAAGCAGAGAAACCAGCATAGTGCCAAAGGCGAAGAAAAGCGATCGCTTTATCACCTGTAAATATATTGGCTGGAATACTTGGGCGTAGTTCTCAAATCCACTGGGATTGACGATATCTCCCGGTCGAATATTTGGCACCAAACTCAGCTCAAAAATCACCAAGGTCGGTAGCACCAACAACAGTATCAACCAGATACCAGCTGGGCCAAGCAACGCTACAGGTTCCAACAACTTTGACCACGCCAGACGCTTGCTGGTATCTGGCTGGGAGTTTGGAGAGGGGGGTGAGGATTTGCTAGACAAAACCACAATTAAAAAATTTTTGAATTTTAAGTTTTTAGCTTTGAGTTATTAGTTGGGCATCTGAAGAAGAGATTTGAGGTTTGAGTTATTAATTAAAAACTAATTACTAACTCAAAACTCTTTCCCATTCCCAGTTACTAACTACGTTCTCAATTGAGTCCAATATCTGTCATAAACTTCAGCAACTTTACCAATTTGGGCAACACTTTCACATTTTTGCAGCACTTCTTCTGGCGGAAACAGGCCGAGATTGTTGCGTACTGGGGGGGGTAATTCGTTGAAAGCAGCTTGATTTGGGGTCGCAAACTTTAATCGTTCGCATATTTGCGCTGCTACATCTGGCTGCAACAAAAAATTAATCCAAGCATAAGCACCATCAGGGTTGCGTGCTGTTTTAGGAATTACCAGCGTATCCGTCCACACCGAAGAACCACTGCGGGGAATAACATACTGTAATTTATTGTTTTCTTGGACAACTTTAATAGCATCTGATGAGTAAGACATGGCGAGCAGTAAATCTCCTGCTACGATTAGAGGTTGCCATGCGTCGGTAGTAAAATTGGCGATCGCAGGTTTCAGAAGCGATAACTTTTCATAAGCCTGCCTGAGTTGTTGGGGATCGGTGGAGTTGTAAGAATACCCCAAACTTTTTAACGTTGCCCCCATCACTTCTCTGACATCATCAAGCAAAGTCATCCGCCCCGATAGTTGCTTCTGATATTCCCAAAGGTAATTCCAATCCTCTGGTGGTGGTGAGAGCTTTTCGCTGTTGAAAATCAAAACAGTTGTTCCCCAGGCCGTTGGTATGCTGTGGCGCAGATCTGGGTCAGCAGTAGGGTTCTGGAACCGGGGAAAGAGATTTTTTAGACCGTTAAGGCGAGAATGATCTAATTCAGCCAGCAGATCCAGCTCCACCATTCTGCTCACAGTATAGTCAGAGGGGTAGATGATGCTGTAGTCCCCGCCTCCAGACGCTTGAATTTTGGCTAGCATCTCGTCATTAGAACCATATACGTCCGCACGCACCTTAATGCCAGTCTCAGCGGTAAACCGCTTTAGCAAAGCATCATCTGTGTAGCCCGCCCAAGTGTAAATGTCCAAGGACTTTGGATCGCCACTGCCGCTTCGGTTCGGTGTTGCTTTCACTTCGGCAAGCTTCCAGCCGCAACTAGACAATGCCATGCAAGATAGCGCTGCTGCTGAGGTTTGTAAGAAACTACGCCTACCCTTGGATGTAGGATTTTGGTGGGTGGGCTTGAACAAAGGGAGATAGGGTGGGTTGGATTTTGGATTAATCGGCATTCCTCTAACTTCTAGCCCAAAGCCTGGGGCATTTTGGATTTTTGATGGGTGGATAGTTGGATTAATAGGTTGCTTGCCAGTTGTAATAGCCTCTGGGTCGCCTGTATAACCAAATCCAAAATCGGCAATCTAAAATCTAAAATTTTCTAGTCCCTAGTTAACAGTATCGTACTGATTGCTTTAACGGGAGGGGTTCGCCCGTTTCGGCGTGGGTGTTTTGACAGGTAAGCATGTAAGGACGAAGCAGAAGAGTTTTTTATGGGTAGCCAGGTGATACCATTTTGGATTTTGGATTTTGGATTGGAAACGCCGATGCCTGTAGGAAATTTCAGCTCTTCAAATGTAGCCAGATTAAAGCCAAATGGTATGAGTTAATCGATTTGTGGACTACAAGAGGGCAAATCAGGAATAATTCTCTGGATAGCCGTAAGTCACAAGATTGGCGTATTCCTGTCAACTCAACGCCGGAAATCCTCGCCACGAATTGATATAAAAGTGGCGATCGCTCTTTGAGGGCGAGATTTTAACTGGTGTAAAAACCATAAAAATCTATTCCCGCAAAGCCAGACAATCTATTGCTGCCCAGTGGGCGTATATTGGGGTGTTGAGATCTGGCAAGCTACCAACAGTGTTTGGCTGGCGAACTGTCAAGCGATCGCCTGTTGCTAACTCCACCACATAATTAACGTGGGTTCCTAAGTACATTACGTGCGCCAAACGCCCTTCAAAAGTGTTAGTCTCGACGGTGGGCGCATAAAGGCTGAGGTGGATTTTCTCAGGTCGCACGCTTACGACAACCTCCGTGCCTTTCCCACCAAGATCGACACTATCTATTGGCTGCACGAAAAGTTTTAGCCCGTTGCCCGTGACAATCTGGATACTGGTACTGTCAGACGATTCGATTCGCCCTTGAAATAAATTCGTATCGCCAATGAAATCAGCCACAAATGGCGTCTTGGGACGTTCGTAAATTTCGGTAGGCGTACCGATTTGCTCGATTTTGCCACCCCGCATTACCGCAATCCGATCGGAAAGGCTCAGGGCTTCTTCTTGGTCGTGAGTGACCATAACAAAGGTCAAGCCCAAGTCTTGATGCAAATTGGACAGTTCCACTTGCATTTCTTTACGGAGTTTTAAATCCAATGCTCCCAAGGGTTCATCTAGCAAAACCACAGCGGGACGATTTACCAACGCTCGTGCCAAAGCTACCCTTTGCTGCTGTCCCCCAGACATCTGGTTGGGAAACCTATTGGCGAAGGATTCCATTTTTACCAGCTTTAGGGCTTCTTTTACCCTAGCTTCAATTTCTGCCCCAGACAGCTTCTTAATCCGCAGGCCAAAGGCGATATTCTCCCAGACACTTAAGTGCTTAAACAGAGCATAGCTCTGAAAGACGGTGTTCACAGGACGGCGGTAGGGGGGGACGTTGTTCATAGACTGTCCCTGAATCAGCACCTCGCCAGCCGATGGCATATCAAACCCAGCCATTAAGCGCAGGGTTGTAGTTTTTCCACAGCCAGAAGGCCCAAGTATACTAAAGAATTCTCCACGATGGATGTCCAAGTCAACACCACGAACAGCGGTTTCTCCATTGAAAACCTTGAAAACCTTGCGGAGTTCAACATCCAGGTGAGTAGCTGTATCCGGAGAAGAGAGTTTTTGCACAGAAGTTTGAGACATAGTGACCATTCCCGGCGGCGATGCCCCACATAGTTAGATAGTTTTGTAGGTTAGGGGGAACCCCTCCATACAGATTTTTTAGTTATGTGAGTGCTAGTTCTAGAGTAGTTTGCTCTCGCGTTATCGTACTTGGGTTTATTTTATCCGGCCTGCAACTCGGGGTCGCGTTGTGATGACGTGCAAAATACAGGCGGTACACTATTTACAAATCGCTTGTAATTTTTTGTTTCAATCCAAAAAGCTGATTATTTCTTGCTATGACTTTGGTTAATTCTTCCTCTAGCGTTCGTCAACCTAATTCTCGCACTGTTGGACGCAGTTACCAGTCGATTCTGATCATGCTGGGCATTACCGTCCTCATGCTGGGTGGTATTGGCTCGCGTCTGGCTTATCTGCAACTGGTGCAGGGCGAGAGCAGTATCAAGCTAGCTGATAAAAACCGCATTCGCACAATTCGCAAACTGCCAGTGCGGGGTAATATTTTCGACCGCAAGGGCAGACTTTTGGCCAGCAGCAAGTTATCCCACTCTGTCTTTTTATGGCCAGTGGCTCGCAAAAAGGAAGATTGGCCAGCGACGATCCAACAACTTGCGCCAATTTTGAACATGTCGGAAGCTGAGATTAAAGAACGCCTGGAAGAGGCAGGCTATGGCTATCGAGAGCCGTTGCGGATTGCGCGTGGTATTACTCCAGAACAGATAACAGCGTTGGCAGAACACAAAACCGAGCTGGAGGGGGTGGAGGTTGATATTGAACCCGTGCGGAACTATCCTAACGGAGAGATTGGCTCTCACGTTCTAGGGTACACGGGCGAGATGAGCGATCGCGAACTCACTAAGCGCAAAGATGAGAACTATCGCTTAGGCGATGTGGTTGGCAAGATGGGGGTTGAATCGGCTTTTGAGCAAAACCTGCGGGGAGAATGGGGGGGTCAGCAGTTTGAGGTAGATGGCAAAGGGCAAGTGATACGCTTTTTGGGTCAAAAAGCAGCGAGGGCGGGGAAGGATGTACATTTAACTTTAGATTTGGAGTTGCAGAAGACGGCTGAAAAGGCGCTTGGCAATCGCAGGGGCGCGATCGTGGCCATAGACCCCAACAACGGTGCTATCTTAGCCCTTGCCAGCCGTCCCGGCTTCGACCCGAATATCTTCTCTACTCGGATCAAACCACAGACCTGGAAGGAACTGCAAAAAAAGGATCACCCCTTTGTTAACCGCGCCCTGCGGGTCTTTCCACCTGCGAGTACGTTCAAAATTGTCACAACTACTGCTGCTCTTGAATCTGGTAAGTTTTCTCCCCATACCGTGTTGCAAACTTATGGTTCGCTAACTATCGGCGGGGTGCGGTTTGGAGAATGGAACCATGCTGGATTTGGCCCGTTAGGATTTGTGGGTGGGCTTGCTATGAGTAGCGATACCTTTTTCTATCAAATTGCCAAGGGAATTGGTGGGCCAACCCTGATTGACTGGACTAGGCGCTATGGCTTTGGCAAAAAAACGGGTATTGAGTTGACGAGCGAAGAATCCGCTGGTTTGGTCGCCGATGATGCCTGGAAGCGGAAGAGGATGAAGCAAGAGTGGACGATAGGGGACACGGTAAATATGTCAATTGGTCAGGGATTTCTCCAGACCAGTCCGCTACAAGTGGCGGTGATGTTTGCCGTACCTGCTAATGGTGGCTATCTGGTTAAGCCGCACTTGCTCAAGGATGATGAAGACTCTAAAAAATGGCGAGAGTCTTTGAATCTCAAGCCAGAGACTATTCGCATCCTGCGCCAAGGTTTGCGGACTGTGGTAACTGGCGGTACTGGTAAAGTGATGAGTTCGCCAACTATACCGCCTGCGGCTGGTAAAAGCGGTACGGCTGAGGCTCCTCCGGGAGAGTCTCACGTTTGGTTTGGTAGCTATGCGCCTCATGATAAACCGGAGATTGTGGTAGTGGCTTTTGGCGAACACTTGGGCGGCGGTGGCGGTAAGGTGGCGGCACCTATGGTGTTACAGGTAATAGAGACTTATTTTAATAGTAAGAAGTCTGGAAAGCCTGATGCCAAGAAGTCAGTAAAGAGAATTTAGTTAAATTGAGTATTCGTTGTTGGTTGTTCGTGGTTCATCGCCAGCAAAAATCAACAACGAATGCTAACAAGTAGCTAAATATTGGGGGCGATCGCGTTTGCCTTCTGGCGTTAGTCAGATTTGACTTAGAGGGCGGTTAACTCTCTCAATAGCGATCGCTTACTCAAATACTACTGTCCGATTTCCATAAACTAAGACGCGATTTTGTAAGTGCGATCGCACTGCTCTCGCTAACACTACTCTCTCTAAATCTTTCCCCTTCCTTACCAAATCTTCTACGTCATCCCGGTGACTTACCCTCACCACATCCTGCTCGATAATTGGCCCTGCATCCAATTCCGCTGTAACATAGTGAGCAGTTGCACCAATAATTTTTACTCCTCTTTCGTAAGCTTTGTGATACGGATTTGCCCCCACAAATGCAGGTAAAAATGAATGGTGAATATTTATAACTCGCGAAAATTTTGATACAAAATCATCGCTGACAATTTGCATATACTTCGCCAGCACAACTAAATCAATTTTGTACTGTTGCAGCAATTCTAATTGCTTCGCTTCCTGCTCTACTTTATTCTCTTTATTAATAGTAATGTGATGATATTCGATGCCAAATTGAGCGGCGACATCTTTTAAATCTGGATGGTTACTGATAATTAGCGGAATTTCAGCAGCAAATTCT
Source organism: Microcoleus sp. FACHB-831 (assembly GCF_014695585.1). NCBI lineage: Bacteria > Bacillati > Cyanobacteriota > Cyanophyceae > Oscillatoriales > Microcoleaceae > Microcoleus > Microcoleus sp. FACHB-831. Next base: position 140,081 of record NZ_JACJON010000075.1, read on the forward strand.
TTTGCTCTGTGTCGCCAAATTAGGTCAAACAAACAATGATCTTGTTTGCTCACCCAAATTGCCATTCGGGGTACTGTGTCGGAAAAGTGCAATTCCCACTTAGCTTGCAAAGGTTGAGCGATCGCATTAAATGCTGGAGCAATATACTCTCGTGGTAAATTAAAATCTTCTAACTGCCATTCAATGCGCGTGAGAAACAACCCAGCGGCAAAATCCGTGTGCTGATCGGCATGAATAATATTGCCCCCATTAGAGTAAATAAAGTTGGCAATTTTTGCTACTAATCCCCGCTGATCTGGACAAGAAACTAGCAGCGTTGCAGTCGGTTTAAGCATGGTTATGGTGATGGAGTTGGACTAGCTTTATCTAATTTAGACGGCGTAGCTTTATCCGACTTAGCAGGCGATGGAGTCGGGCTAGCTTTATCTAATTTAGACGGTTTAGCTTTATCCGACTTAATAGGCGATGGAGTGGGACTCGCTTTATCCGACTTAGCAGGCGATGGAGTGGGACTCGCTTTATCTAATTTAGATGGCGTAACTTTATCCGACTTAGCAGGCGATGGAATTGGACTCGCCGGGGGTGAATTTCCTGGCGTAGCTTTACCAGACGGAGTGGGTGATGGCGAAGGACTGGCGGTGGGTGATGGCGAAGTTATTGAGGTATCGGGAACTTCTTCTTTAACTTGTTTCCATTCTGATAAAGGGCGCTTCACAGCATTCTCAAAATCTATCGGAACTAAAAGCACGTCTAGTTTTTGAGGCGCGATCGCGGGTGGATTCGTCTGAGCATAATAGAAACTGCGGTTGAAGTTAGGCTTACCCAAAACTAGCTTATAATTTTGCTGATTTTTCAGCGATACTTCTACAGTAGCTAGAGGTTTGTCTAGACCATATTCCTGAATTTGATTAGCAGGAACAGAAAGAGTGCGATCGCTCTTTCCCTTCGCCAGTAAATCCAGCAAATAAGACACTACTGCATCGCTAGCTGGTTCGTCACTTGGCTCCTTCATTTGCCATCGAGACAGCTTCGACTTATCAGCAGCTTTCCCATCAGCACGCTCAAATCTTAACGTCGTCTCCTCGCTTCTAACTATCAAAGATTGAATCTGATCTTCTTCAAAAGAAAAGATTTTATTCTGCTTAGCTTGCGCCGCTTCGCGTTGAGCAGCACCCTGAATCTCATAGAAATAAACGAAACCACCCAAACCCAGTGCCAAAAGTATCAGAATTAGAGTTGTTCGCTGCAATTTCATAATCGACAGAAGATTTGATTTGAGATTCTAACCAAAATTAACGCCGACGCCACCACGTAACCAAAGCTGTAATAAAGCCAACCAAGGGCATGATAATCAGAGCAGTCCAAGCGAGGCTTCTTGATTGCTGAACTGACATATTGATGCGGCGATTTTTTACTTCCTTGGGGCGGATAGAAAGAACCTGCTCATCCCGTTTGCTCAACCAGGAGATGGAGTTAATAAACACATCTCCATTTAGCTGTTTGTCAAATAGATTATCAGTAGCAAAGTCAGAATTGCCCAAGACTACCAAGCGCGACACGGGTAGTTTCTGGTTAGGATTTGCAAGTGTTGGTGTCGGGGATGGCGTTGGTGCAGCCGTCGGACTAGCACTAGGCGACGAAGGGGGTAAACTGCTGGGCGTCGGTGTCGGAGAGGGCGATGCTGCTGTTGTAGGCGAGGCGGAAGGGCTGCTTGTTGGCGACGGCGTGGGTTCTAAAGACGCAGTTTGGGGGGGATACGTGCGGCTGAGGGCGACACCTATAGCAAGAGGCCCTTGGCGATCGCTTTGTGGATTAAACTCCAGCGGTGTCTTGTCTGGGTTGCTCTCCCCCCAACTCTGGTCGCTGGTAATCAGCAAAGGTGATTGATCGATACCAGTTATCGGCGTCACATCCACTGGTCGCGCTAGGGGATAGAAGGAAAATCCCTCAACAAAATCTTTAGTTATTGGATGCTGACCGTAGCGGGTCACTAGGGGAGTCACTGGCCCCAAATCGAAATTGCGATCGTTATCAGAAGCGTCAACAATTAGACGATTATCCAGCTTCACGCCCCATTCTTGCAGCAGGGTGTCCAGTCCGGGATTTATATTTGGATCTACCATCAGTAGCACGCTACCGCCGCGCTGGAGATAATCCCTAATAGCGGAAACTTCTGCCTCAAATAAAGCCCGTTTAGGCCCAGCGATGACGATAGCTGCTGCATTTAGGGGAATTTCCAGGCGTTCGTCCAGCTTTAGCGGTTGAACGATGTAATTTTTTTCCTTTAGCGCCGCCAACGCCTGAGATATTCCACCTTGGACAGCTTCGAGGGGATGTTCGCCGTGTCCTTGGAGGAAGTATATGTTGTCAGTGCGATCGCTGAGTATTTTTCCTATTTCCAGAGTTAACTTTGCCTCAGATATGCGATCGCCTGGGTTCACCACTTGCACTAGCGGTCGCTTCTCGCCAGATTCTAGATAAACTTCACCTGCATTTGACGCGCCAACGCCAAACTTTTGTGCCAGCGTGGGGTTTGCATCTGGGTCAACAAACTCAAAACTAAATTGGGAATTATATTTGCGGTAATTTTCTAGCAATTCGCGATTGGCTGGGTCTTGGTTGCGGTCAAATACCAAAACTTTAACGGGCTGCTGTAAAGTCCGCACTAGCTGTTGCGTTTCCGGCGCAAGCGTATACAGTTGATTTTCAGTGAAGTCAACGCGGACTGTATAGCGAGTTGCCAGAAAGTTAACTAGAGCCAAAATTACCACAACTGAGAGGCTGGCGATCGCGGCATTAGTCCCCACAGATGTAGACCGCTTTCCCCAAAATCCATTTGACGAACTGACTACATATACCAGCCACAACCCAATTATTACTAACCCGCTAATCAGCAACCCCAAGGTTATAGCATTCCAAATGCCAGAGATAAACCCAGCGGTTAAACCCATTATGGTTAGTATTGGGCCTAGCCAAAACAGATTTGTTAAATATTTCCAATTATTCTTGATTTGTTTCATAGTTCATCTTTTATCGTTCCCCATTCCCCAATATTTAAGAACGCTGAAAGCGCAACGCATCAATTGATTGAGCAGTTAGGAACACGCCTAAAAATATATAACTGGCCAATACAATCAGGCTGCTCGTATCCACAACGCCTAGCACCAAGTTATTGTAGTGTTTCAGCAAAGATAGATGCCCTAAAGCATCTCCCAAAAAGCCGCCTATATTTTTTCCCACTAAATCGATTACCCAGAGAAACAACATTAGCGCGAAGGTGAAAACCGCCGCGATAATCGAACTTTCGGTGAGTGAAGAGATAAACATTCCCAGCGATAAAACAGCCGCCGCCAGTAAAATTAAGGCCAGATGACCCAATAAGGGCACTTCCGGGCGGATGGGTGGAGTTGATGCACTAAACGCGATCGCTTCATACGCTAGCAACGGCACTATCATTGTGATAAAAAACGTCAGCACTCCCAATAATTTACCCACAGCTACCGCCCAGTTGGTAACTGGCGATGTCGCTAATAATTCCAAAGTCCCCCGCTTGCGTTCCTCGGAATAAAGCCCCATCGATAAAATTGGCAGCACGAACAAAGCCAGCGTTCCCATTACGCCTAAAAATATTTGTAGGAACACGTAAGGGACATCAAAAGACTGTGTTTCCCCGCTTGGTTGTCCTTGGACATCGCTGAAAGCTGCTTGCTGAATTAGGCCATCCTGTCCTAATAGAATTGCCACAAAAAAGTATCCAGATAAGAGCCAGAAAACTCCAGCCACCACATATGCTAATGGCGAAGCAAAATAACCCTGTAATTCCTTGCGGTAAATCGCCACAATGTTACTAATCGCAATTAACATTTATATTTTTCTCCTAACTTTGATAACGATATAAATCGGTCTATATACAAATTTACTAACTGTCAAATGCAACTTATAACAGCTTTCCTTCCTAACTTACAAACTCACTAAAGCGGAGTTTATACAATTTCTTTAACTGCAAAACCCAACTTTTAATCAGCTAGACATAAATAAACTAAAAAAATCTAACCCCAAAAAACCTTTCCCTACAAGTGAAGGAGACAAAGTTCTCCCTTTGCCTTGCAGTAGAGGGTTTGGGGGTGAGATCAATATTTTATGTTTAATTATGTCCATCTAATCATCAGCTATCAACTTTTTGTTCGTTATTGTCTGTTGTATCTACGGGAATTTCTGTTCCCCCAAATCCCTGGCCGGGAAGCGCTAATGGCTCCGGTATCTTTTCTTCGGTTGTCAGTTCTAAAAACACATCCTCAAGGCTAGCCTTAGTGCGTCGCATTTCATACAATACCAATCCTGCGCCAACTAATACAGCCGAAATATCGCGTCCCGGTTCCGCACCAGGTTCGGAGATGACGCGGATCTGACATCTATTATTTTCGGATAAATCTGACGCTTCTCCAATTGGTTCTACCAGTCGCACTCCTGGCAAAATCTTGATCAACTGTTGCACTTGTTCGATGTCTCCCTCTACATCTATTTCATAACCCGAACCACCAGCTAACTGCGCCATCAAGTTTTCTATGGTGTTCGTCGCCACAACCTTGCCACGATTGATAATTGCTACGCGGTTACAGGTCATGCTGACTTCTGGCAAAATATGGGTCGAGAGGATGATGGTGTGAGTACCAGCGAGGCTTTTAATTAAGTTGCGTACTTCTATGATTTGCCTGGGGTCAAGGCCAATGGTGGGTTCATCTAAAATGATCGCGGGTGGGTCGTGGACTATTGCTTGAGCAATGCCAACTCGCTGTTTATATCCTTTAGACAGCTTGCGGATTATTACTTTGCGCTTGTCTGTTATATTGCAGCGCTCCATTGCATCGTTTACCCTAGATTTGCGATCGCGCCCTTTAACTCCCTTGATCTGCGCCACAAAATCCAAAAATCCCTCAACGGTCATGTCTGGATATAAAGGCGGTATCTCTGGTAAATACCCAATCCGCCGCCTCACTTCCATCGAATTTTCATGCACGTCATACCCGGCAATTCTCGCCGTTCCCCTGGTGGCGGGTAAATACCCCGCCAATATCCGCATGGTTGTTGTTTTACCAGCTCCGTTGGGGCCGAGGAATCCCACAATTTCCCCTGGCTCTACAGAGAATGTAACATCCTCAATGGCTGGCGTGGAGCCATAAATTTTGCTTAAATTCTCAACTTCAATCATAAGAGGCGCTTGCGCTAGGGGAAGAGAGGAACTAAAAATTAGCGACTAGATAGGGCTATTAATCAGCTTTGCAGCTTGACAGACAATATCAGAATATTAAACTAATAGCCGTTATCCTGTTCCTTAAGCCTGTTCGTGGTTCATGCCTAATGGGTAATGGGACATGGGCGTGGGGTAGAAAAAAGAATCAAACTGATGATCTCCAATACCCAATTCCCAATTACTCATTACCTAAGACAATTAGCCCAGAAGCAAATATGGCTCCATCAACCTTATATGTCAACGCAACAACTGGCAAGGATAGTGGCACAGGCACTCAATCTGCCCCATTGAAGACGATTGCTAGGGCGCTGCAACTAATTACCTCTGGAACTAGAATTCAACTGGCTGCTGGCACTTACAGCACCGCCAGCGGTGAGGTGTTTCCCCTGGTTATTCCTGCTGGCGTTGTGGTGGTGGGCAATGAAAGCACTAAAGGCAAGGGGATTGCGATCGCAGGTGGTGGAGCATACGCCAGTCCCACTCTTGGCAACCAAAATATCGCTCTGCGGTTAGATGCCAATTCCCAATTGCGCGGGGTCACAGTAACGAATTCTGCCCCACAGGGAACGGGAGTCTGGATTGAAGCGGGAAACCCTACGCTAGCTAACAATACTTTCACGGGTTGCGGTCTAGGCGGCGTTTTTGCGACGGGAACGGCAAAACCAATTATTCTTGATAATCTGTTTGTTCAAAATGACACGCGCGGTTTGTACTTGGGACGCAACGCCAAAGGCGAAGTGCGCCGAAATGTTGTAGAGAGATCCGGCAATGGCATGGCGATAAGCGATCGCTCTGCTCCCTTAATTGCTGATAACAAAATTTTTGCCAATACCGCTGGAATCGTTCTCTCTAACGATGCGCGTCCTGTTTTGCGCCGCAATCTTATAGAAAAAAACTCACAAGCTGGTTTAATTGTCAAGGATAACGCCAGACCAGCTTTGGGCAGCAACCAAGACCCCGCGGGGAACATCCTGCGCGATAATGGTTCAGTCGATTTACAAAATGCTACAAACTTTAAGCTAGTTTCCTCTGGAAATCAGCTTAATCCGGCACGAGTGCAAGGCCAGATGGAATTTGTTGCAGCTATTGTTCCCCAACGTCCTCTCGGCCCTGCACAATTTAGCGATGTTGCTGGTTATTGGGCGGAGGTGTTTATTCAGGGATTGGTTACAAGAGGTCTAATTAGTGGCTTCCCCGATGGCAGCTTTAAGCCAGAAGCTAATATTACTAGAGCTGAGTATGCGGCAATTATTGCCAAAACTTTTAAATTGCCCCCACAGGCGGGACGGACTGGGGTTTTCAAGGATGTGCCAACCAATTTTTGGGCGGCGCCAGCAATTCGCTCTTCAGCACAAATGGGGTTTATTTCTGGGTTTCCCGATGGCACGTTTCGACCGGGGCAAAATCTTACTCGCATCCAGGCGATTGTATCCTTGGTGAGCGGTTTGGGATGGAGTGGAGGAAATACTAATTTGGTGAGTATATATCGCGATCGCGCCCAAATTCCCAGCTATGCCACAAATGCCGCCGCAACCGCCACGCAAAAACGTCTGATTGTGAACTATCCCCAAGTTGACCAACTCGAACCGATGCGCGATATTACCCGCGCCTCCGTTGCAGCACTAATCTACCAAGCATTAGTCGCAACGGGACAAGCATCGGCAATTAATTCGCCCTACATTGTCAATCCCGACCCATCAGCCCCCAGTTTTACGGATATTCAGCAACACTGGTCAGAACCTTTTGTGCGCGGATTAGCAACCCAAGACTTAATCGGAGGATTTGCCGATGGTAGTTTTAAACCAGACGAGCAGTTAAATCGCGCAGCTTATGCCGCTTTGTTGGTAAAAGCCTTTAACCCGCCTCCCAAACGTCCAGCCATAGAATTCAGCGATGTCCCGCCTGATTTTTGGGCATATAAAGCGATTCAGCAAGCAACAATGGGCGGCTTTATGTCTGGATATCCCGACGGAAAATTCCGTCCAACCCAAAATCTGCTAAGACTTCAGTTGATAGTGTCCCTAGCCAATGGTTTGGGACTACCCGCCGGAGACGAAAAAATTTTAACCCGCTACGATGATTATTTGGCGATTCCCGCCTCTGTCCGCTCCAGTGTCGCTAGTGCAACACAAAAAGGAATAAATATCAACTATTCGGGTATGGAGCAAATAAATCCCACCCGCGAAGTCACAAGAGGCGAGGCAGCTGCTATGGTTTATCAGGCGTTAGTCACGGCAGGGCGATTGCCTGCCATTAAATCGCCTTATGTTGTTATTGAGCGAAGCGTTGCGAATGCGCGATCGCATTAATGTTGGATGATAGAGCAACAGTCCCAAGACTCAGCAGCCGCCTACGCAGAGGTATTGCTAGTTCACTACTCTTTTGAACTGGCAGGGTACAAAGCTGAGGAATTAATTGGCCAGTGGCTGAAAAACTATTCAGCCAGTTGGGTTCGTCTGGCTGTTATTGAGGCGCTATATCAGGGACGTTACAAATCGATTTCTGTTGAGCAAATCTTAGCCGTCTGGTCTCGACGCGGCAGAGCTTTGTATCACTTTAACCACGAATTTGAACGTCTAATTTGTCGTAAGTTTCCTCAAAATCTACTAGAAGTTTGGATGGATGATGCCACACTTCCCAAGGCCGAAACAGAAGCACGCTCCATCTCGCCCGTCCCTGCCAGCGTTCGACCCCCCTCAGAGTCAGAAATTAAAACTCACGATATTCCAGAGGTGAAACCGCAAGAAAAAGTCACCCCTCAAGAATGGCCAACTCCCACCTATGCCCTAGAAGGCCGGGAAGGGGCAAAACTCAGAACTCAAAATTACCCCCAAGTGGGGGCGGTGTCGGCTGAAACCGCTCAGAACCATTTCAAGCCTAAAGAACACCTCCCAGAGCAGCCAACTGATATCGGCAAAGCCACCGGGGCGCTAGTGCGGCAAAGTCCCGCACAAATTGTTTCTTACCAAGCGGATTGGTCGCGCTGGGATGCCAGCAAGCGCCCGATTGACCAGTTTACCCCCCCGCCAGATGCTTCTGACTTTTACCAGAAGCTTAAGTCTGTTGCCCAGCACCAAAAAGAAAAAGGGACTGGGAAAAGTTAGAAGTTTTGTCTCGACGCGATGCATCGCGTCTGAGTTTTGAGTTGGGAGTTAAAAAACTCTTCAACTGATAGCGCCTAATTTATATAGCGGTTCTCACTCGCATTCATAAAATTTAATCTAGGGGCGCAAAGCTTTGCACCCCTGCAATATTAATCGAGCCGAATTGAGAACCGCTATAACTTTTAACCGTGTTATCTTCAAACACTGGCAGCGGCATCGGTTGCCTTTGCGGGTGTCTGAGTGCCGCCCATGCGAATCTCTGAGCAGAAAGACGCCATGCTAAAGCCGCCAAATCGCTTTAAAATGCTGGTGCGTAGCCGCAGGTTTGGGCTGGCAAACCAAATGCGCTCTTCCGAGTACATGGTTTCGTAGTCGGTAATCAGGGTCATTGCATCATCGCTGCCCATTATGTACCGACCCGCAACAGAGGCTTTTTCGGCATAGCCAACGTCCCGCAGTAACTTGCCTTCGTTGGGTTTATCAGCATCTGGGATGGGGACGAGAATGGTGGAACCAGCGTGTTTTTCTTTATCCCATTCCATTGTGCCGTCCCAAGTGACGCGAGCTGCCCCCCAAGCTAAGGCTGGGTCGATTTCGTATTGCTCGCACAGCTTGATTACTTCTGGATCGTCTTTAGGGAGCATCTCAATCTTGATTTCTGACTTACCGCTTTCGGCTTGTCTAAAAGCCAGATGGTGACTGGTGCGTTGTGAAGACCAGTTGCCAGCGCTCTGCTGAAAAAACTCTTGAATATCCATCAATCAAATTATCCTGTGGCTGGGGTGTTTAGATTGCTTTCAATATCTTAAATGACCATTCGCAAGAGAGAGCCTTAGCGATCGCGTGCGATCTATAAAAAAAGAACTAATTCCTTTGTTGAGTGTCTTGCTATTTCTAGGTAAAAGTGCATCATGTCAAGAATTCACGGTACTCCCGGCAATGATTGTATAAACGCCACCCCAGGCGATGATGTTATTCTCGGCTATGCAGGCGATGATAAGCTGATCGGTCGCTGTGGGAATGACCTTATTCACGGCGGTCAAGGCAATGACACCATCGAAGGGGGAGAAGGCGACGACTCTCTGTTCGGCGAAGCTGGGGAAGATTATTTAGTAGGTGGAGCGGGACGCGATCGCTTATTCGGCGGCAACGGTAATGATATCTTGGTTGGCGGCGAAGGTAACGATCGCCTCAACGGGGGCGCTGGCAATGACCTATACGTTTACTGTCCCCGTGATGGCTTTGACATAATTGAGGACGAATCCGGAATTGATGTGCTACACCTACAGGGCATCTTTTCTGATGATGTCGAGGTCAATTTTGTCATCGGTGGTTGGCTGTGTGTATACTATCGCGGCCAGCCCATCGTTAAAATGCGGGGTTTGGAGTATATCCAAACTGAAGACGGGCGCTTTTCCGTCGTTCGATGGCTGATGGCTAGCTGAGTTATGAATGCTGAATTTAGCATTCATTATTCTGGATTGAGGATTGGGCATCTACCATCAGGTATTCCCCATTTACTATTGCCGCTAATCTCCCAGTCCCTTCACGATTGATAAATTCTTTATTGGTTGTTGCTTTCAGACAAGCGCTGGAGCGAGATGGTGGCAGCTTGAGAAACTTGGGTATGAGCGTCTTTTTCCAGATATTTTAGAGCTGAGATGCTCTTTTCGCTGGGAAGATGACCCAAAGCTTCTGCTAAACGCTGACGTACAAGCCAATCTTCTGACTGAGCAAAGCGAAGAATTTTATCGACAGATTCTATAGCTTTGATTTCTCCTAAAGCGGCGATCGCTGCCTGTTGCAACACCACTTCTTCGCAATCTAAAGCTTGAACTAAGACGTCGTAGGCGCGGATATCTTTCAAGTTGCCCAAGCTAACGGCGGCGCTGAAACGCACGAGCCAGTCTGTATCTTCGTAAAATGCCCGCGCTAGGGGTTCAAATGCTCTCCCATCAGCTAGATAACCCAATGCACCAGCAGCATCAGCACGAATGCCGTAATCTGGGTCATTTTCGAGCAATTTCACGAGAATCGCATAGCATTCATCGGTCTGTTTTATCCCCAGCGCAAAGACTGCCATTGACCGTATTTGCAGGTTTTCGTCATCTAAAACCTTTTTAATCAACGGTACTGCATCTACTGCTGGGAAGTTCCGCAGTCCGGCAAGCGCCAACATGCGATCGCGCGAGTTGCTGCTGTCTAGCTGAGTGGATATTTGATCTAGGCTCGTATGATTCATGGATTTTCCCATTCTTCTTAACAAATTTTAATATATATTCTCAGGAATCGACCTTTACGGTTAACCGAAAGGCGGTGTAGGGTGAGCTATTTTTAGGCTAGATGAGCCGATGCACGGGGGCGATCGCTATAACCGCGACAAAACTCCAAAAACTGACTTTTGAGGAGTTTCTGGCACAGTACCCAGATGGCTGTGGCATCTACGAACTTGTAAATGGGTTTGTCCAAGTAGAGTTAACCAAAGCGCATAAGAATGTAGCCAGGTTTTTACTGTTTGCCTTTAACGATCGAATCAGCCGCCGAACTAGAGCTAACTGTTGAGAGAATTGTCCAAAGCAGTCAAATCAGAAAGCTATAACAGGCTGGGATGGCAAATTCACTTGAGGCGAAAACGACCTAAATGCTCCTCACCTGCACGTTGCGGGATGGAATTAGTTACTGGTTCTAGAGAAAGAATTTCAAAATCTGCCTCAAAGTATTGGCGAATCTCACTAGGGGTGGAGCCAAAAGGAGGGCCACCCGGTCGATTGTGAGTAAAAAACAAGCCAATTATTTCTCCTTGGGGTTTTAACAACGAGCGGACTAATTGCACGTAAGATGGTCGTTGAGAGGGGAGAATAGCGCAAAAGCAAGTATGCTCTACCACATAGTCAAAATAAGTAGAAAAATCACTTATTAAATCAAAAATATTGCTTTCGACGAAACGAGCGGTACTACCGGTTTCTTTAGCCAGAGATTTTGCCTGCGCGATCGCAGAAGGGGAAAAATCAAACCCGATTGCCTCAAATCCATAGCTTGCAAACAGCAAGGCTTCATAACCGCGACCGCAACCGAGAACCGCAACGCGACCCGGTAAGGGTGCCAGCGATGACTCTAGCAAGCCGACGATGGGCGGCGCAGCAAAGCCCAAATCCCAGCGCGTTGTGAGTTCCTGATATTGTTGTTCCCAATAGTTAGAATCATTCACAGATACCATAGTTATTACCCTCCCATTGGCAGCTAGTTTATCAAGATTAATTAGCCCGGTGGGGACATTTGTTACATACATCGACAGGCAATCGAGCAAAGTTTAAATTGATACCATACCCCATCTGGCCTGATTGGGGCATTCAACAGCGCCGCTATGACACCTGAACAGCTCCAAATCCTGCGTGAATGTTGTCGAGATGATGCAACCTTTGAACAGTTGCAACAATTTTTTTTAGGACTAGAAACAAAATACAAAGGGGTGAGCGAACAAAGTCGCTTGCAAGCTTCACTCCTAGAGCAAGTTTCTAACGCTGTAATTGCTACCGACACAGAAGGTATTATCTTCTACTGGAATCGTTTTGCCCAAAAGCTTTATCAATGGAAAGCTGAAGAAGTTATTGGTAAAAATATATGCGAAGTGATATTTACTAGCGAGCATCGCCAGAAGGCAGAAGCAACTCTAGCTTTAAGGCTCCAGTCGGAAATATCTTCAGAAGAACTTGTAGTTCAGCGCAAAGACGGCAGCCAGTTTGTTGCCGAAACGACATATTCCCTCATCCGAGATGCTAATGGCATAACGGGAATTGTTGGCATTTCTGTCGATGCCACCCGTCGCAAGCAAGCAGAAGAGGCATTAAAACAGTCAGAAGCAAAATTGAAGGCAATTTTTAACAGCAGCCTACAAAGTGTTTTGTTAATTGACAGGGAGCAGAAGATTCAAGCTTATAATAAAACTGCTAATGCCTGGAGTAAAAGAATTAGTAACAAGGAGCTTGAAGAAGGAAAGCTGTTTTATGAATTTATTGCTTTAGAAAGTTTAGCTGACTTTAAGGCTAATTTTAATAGAGCTATTCAAGGTGAATTAATTAGTGCAGAGAATTATATTGAAGCTGTTGATGGTAGTTTGTATTGGTTTGAAATAAGCTATTGTCCAGTATTTGATGATAATGGAGTTTGGGGAGTTTGTCAAACTTTCGCGAGTATTGATAATAAAAAAGAAAACGATCTTGAATTTTTAAAAATTCAAGATCGTTTTCGCTCGCTTGTACAAAATTCCTCCGATCTAATCGCAATTTTAGAAGCAGATGGGACTATTAGTTATGTAAGCCCCTCGGCAGAGCGAATTTTGGGTTACAAACCTAAAGAACTTATTGGCAAAAATGCTTTAGATTACATTCATTCATCTGATATAACGACAGCTTCAAGCAGATTCAGCGACGCACTTAAACAGCCGGGAGTTGTTATTTTAGGTGCGTTTAGAGTGCGCCATGCGGATGGTTTCTGGATTTATCTAGAAGCGGCTGCTAATAATCTCTTAAACGAGGCGAGTACAAAAGGCGTGGTGGTAAACTCGCGGGACATCACAGAACGGAAAGCATCGATAGAGGCGCTGCGACAGCAAACAGAACGGGAAAAGTTAATGGCGGCGATCGCTCATCGCATTCGTCAGTCTCTAAACTTTGAAGAAATTCTCAATACAACTGTGGCGGAAGTGCGGCAATTTCTCAAAGCAGATCGCGTAGTCATCTATCAGTTTCAGCGCGATTGGAGCGGGGTCATTGTAGTAGAATCTGTCGCTGATGGTTGGTCTTCAGTCGTGGGGATGAAGGTTCGAGATTCTTGGTTTGCAGCCAACTATATCGAGCCTTACCAAAACGGAGCTATGCAAGTTGTAGAAGATATCTATAAATCTGGTTTGAGCGAGTGTCACATCGAGTTGTTGGCTCAGTTTCAGATAAGAGCAAATCTGGTAGTTCCGATTCTGAAAACCGAACAACAAGGAGAATCGAAAACTCAAAATCAATTGTGGGGACTTTTGCTTGCTCATCAGTGTAGCGAACCGCGTCAGTGGCAGCAGTGGGAAATTGATATGCTTGCGTCACTGGGAACGCAGGTAGGGATGGCGATTCAGCAGAGCCTTCTTTACAGGCAAACTCAACAACAGGCTCAACGGGAGCAAGCTCTTAACAGGTTCACGGGCACGATCCGCAGCTATTTAGATCTAGATACAATATTTGCTACTGCTGCCAAAGAAATTAGCCAATTATTGCAGGTAGATAGGGTAAAAATTCAGCAACATTTGTTGAGAAAGCAAGTTTGGCTAACAGTTTCAGAACATCGAAAACAGGGTGGCGTTCCCAGCAAGTTGGATATAGAAGTTGTCGATGATGATAATGAAATTAGTCGCACGCTAAAGCAGTTAAAAGTAGTGCGAATTAACGATACAAATATTTTAGAGGATGAGGCGAGTAGAGGGTTAGCTGAAACTTTTGGGGGTGCGTGGTTGATGGTGCCGCTGCATTTTCAAGGGGGTTTATGGGGAAGTTTGTGGCTGATGATAATTGGTCGCTCTTATGAGTGGGAAGACTCAGAAGTGGAATTTGTTTGGGCGATCGCGAGCCAACTGGCAATGGCTATTGGACAAGCTCAGTTGTACGAGCAGATTTCCTCACTCAACGCCGACTTAGAACGCCAAGTACGCGATCGCACCCTAGAACTAGAACAAAAAGTTCAGGAACTGCAACAACTAAATATCCTCAAAGACGAATTTCTCAGCACCGTATCCCACGAGTTGCGGACGCCCTTGACTAATATGAAAATGGCTATGCAAATGCTAAAAATTGCTCCAGCAGGCGATCGCCGTCAGCGCTATATGGAAATTTTGGAAGCTGAGTGTGCCCGCGAAACCGAGCTAATAAATGACTTACTGGATTTGCAGCGGCTAGAAGCCGCTGCATACCCTATCCGCCTCGAACCTGTAAACCTGCAAACTTGGTTGCCAGTGCTGGTTGCACCTTTTTACTCTCGCGTTCAGGAACATCAGCAAACCCTCTTAGTAGACCTACCAGAGTCTATTCCCGCCCCAATGGCAGACCCCCTAAGTTTGGGACGAATGCTCGCAGAATTGCTTAATAATGCCTGCAAATACACCGCTAGCGGCCACCAGATCGTTCTCAGGGTCGCTTACGACGAAGCTGTGGCTCCTGCACCAGTAATAAAATTTATTGTTAGCAATCAAGCTGAAATTCCTGCAAACCTTCTGCCGCGCATCTTTGAGAAGTTCTACCGGGTTCCCAAAGCAGACCGCTGGAACCAAGGCGGTACTGGCTTGGGGTTGGCTTTAGTCAAGAGGTTTGCCGAGCAACTAGAAGGAACAGTTCAGGTGGAAAGCAGCGGGGGATGGACGACTTTCACCATTCAAATCCCCGCTACTCCCGGCGAACAGCTTAAGAGTATTAGCAAAGTTGTCTTAATCTGAAATGGCGTTGGGGAGTAGGGAATGAGTTTTGAGTTTAATCTCCCACTCTCGCGCTATACCACAACAGGCAACTTAAAGGCGTGACAGCTTACTAAGTCGGCTATGTCTCACATTAACAATGTATGAAGCTTTTGCTTTTTGCTGGCTCAGTCGTTGGAAAATAGCGCTACGGTGTAAGTGAGAGCCATATGTCCTTGTTTTGGGGATAAATTTGGCAATCTTTATGCAAATCATTCGCCACGAGCGTTATCCATCTATCTGCTAATTACTATGCGACTTTTTAACCGTCCTCCTCAGTCAGAGGAACAAACGCGCACCCGGATTTTACGATCGGCATTGCGGCTGTTTGCCCGCCAAGGTTATGATGGCACGACGACACGGGATCTGGCTGCCGATGCTGGTGTTGCTGAAGGAACATTATTTCGCCACTTTCCCAACAAAAAGGCGATCTTGATAGAAGTGGCAACTCAGGGATGGGTGGAGATTTTGACGGATTTGCTGACTGAATTGAGCGAAATGGGCAGCTATAAGGCTGTGGCTCAGGTAATGCAACGCCGGATGTTGCATTTGCACAAAAATGCAGATATGCTGCGCGTTTGTTTTATGGAGGCGCAGTTTCACCCCGATTTGCGCGATCGCATCCAAACTGAAGTTATCGTCAAAATGACTGACGTGGCTGAAGCTTTTTTTCAAACAGCAATGGACAAAGGCATTTATCGCCGCACGAATCCTAGAGTTGTAGCTCAGGTGTTTTTAGGAATGTTTACTGTTGCAGGGTTTAGCCAAAATACCATTATGGAGGAGGGATCATCACCCACAGAAATGCTAGAAATGGCAGAAGGGCTGGCTGATATTTTCCTCAATGGTGTGTTAGCTAAAGACTAATTTTCAATCACCAAGGTCTGAGGAAAACGATAGCTTAGGGATACTGGCGGGCAAAAGGTTTTACCCCCCTCCATCAGCCAAAATAGATTAATCCCCTGATATTAGGCTTCTGCTATGTACTTCCCGAGCGTTCCTGCAAACCTTGCAAAAACCCTGCGCGATCGCCGCTCAAGACTAGCCGCACTTGTTGATTTCCCTGTTATTCTTTGGTCTGGACGCAGCACTCCGCGCAATTATCCGGCAAATACTTTTCCCTTTCGGGCTAGCAGTCACTTTCTCTACTTTGCCGGGATACCGCTGGAATATGCTGCGATTCGGCTAGAAGCAGGTTCGCTAGAACTCTTCATGGATGACGCTTCGCCCGCTAGTGCGCTTTGGCATGGAGAAATGCCAAAACGCTCGGAAATCGCCCAACTTATTGGCGCTGATGCCGCATTTCCCCTAGCAAAACTGGCGTCACGCGCAGCGCGTGCGGCGACGCTTGCCGTGCAAGATGCTTCTACCTACTTGCAACAGTGCGAAGTCCTCAACCGCCTGGTGTCCCTAGCTTCTTCACCTCTGGGGATTGATTTGGAATTAGTGCGGGCAATTATATCCCTGCGCCTTACTCACGACGCTGATGCTCTAACAGAGGTGCGACAGGCAGCTGCTTGTACTGTTGCAGCGCATAAGGCTGGGATGGCTGCAACCCCCGGCGCTAAGACAGAAGCCGACATCCGCGCCGCAATGGAGGCAGTAATCATATCGCGCAATATGACTTGTGCCTACCCAAGTATTGTTAGCGTGCATGGGGAAGTTTTACACAACGAGCAGTATCACCACCAGCTACAGCCTGGAGATTTGTTGCTAGCGGATGTCGGTGCTGAAAGCCATATGGGTTGGGCATCTGACGTGACGCGCACTTGGCCTGTTTCGGGCACTTTTTCCCCTACGCAGCGAGATATTTATAATGTGGTGCTGGCGGCGCACGATGCTTGCATCGACAAAATCCACGCTGGTGTAGAGTATCGAGATATTCATTTGCTGGCTTGCAAGGTTATTGCCGAAGGATTGGTGGATTTAGGCATTTTGCGCGGCGATCCAGAATACTTGGTAGAGATAGATGCTCACGCGCTATTTTTCCCCCACGGAGTTGGCCATCTGTTGGGCTTAGACGTGCATGATATGGAGGATTTGGGGGATTTAGCGGGGTATGAAGAGGGGAGAGCGAGGAGCGATCGCTTTGGATTAAACTATCTGCGTTTAAATCGAGTTTTGCAACCAGGAATGTTAGTAACTATTGAGCCTGGTTTCTATCAAGTACCAGCAATTTTGAATAACAGCGATCGCCGTTTAAAATTTCAGGATGTCGTGAATTGGGAGCGCCTTGCTCAATTTGCCGACGTGCGCGGTATTCGCATTGAAGATGATGTCTTGGTCACGGAAACAGGAAGCGAAATTTTGACAGCAGCTTTGCCGACACAAGCTAATGATATTGAGCAATTAATCCAGGGAGAACGCACCTCAAATGTAGGTTGGACGGCGGGTAAATTTGGGTTAAAATCCCAGCCTCGTGGGGGATATATGAAGCGCTGTCGGGAAATTTTTGAGAAAATACGTCCGCAACTAATCGAGGAGCGCTCTGGCTGGTTTGTTGCCATTGAAGGATATAGCGGGGATTATTTTGTTGATGCTGATAAAGCAGTTGCCAAACAAAAGGCGCGTCAGAAATATCCAGAGGGGAGACCTGTTATTTTTCAGCTAAAATCTGTCGAACAAGAAGCTAAAGAAAAGGCTGAATATGAAGTCGGCGACCAGCGCGGTCGAGAAATTTTTGAGCAAATACGCGATGAATTAATAAAAACTCACTACAACTGTATTGTGATAGTTGAACCAGAGAGTGGAGATTATTTCATTGGTAGTAAAGAAAGCGTTGCTCTAAAAAATGCTCGTGAAAAACACCCGCATAGCAGGCTTTACGTTTTTTGTTTGAATTAGACAGGAGCGTTGAGGGGAATGCTATTTTAATAGCAATCAGAGTTTAAGTAAGATCGCCTCGCTGGGGTAGGGGCGATCGCTTTCTCGCTTGCCTTTACTAAAAAGCTTCTATAATTGCACGGAAGTTTCTTTTTTTCCACTTTGCAAAAGCAGCCAACCAATTACAGCAACGGTTGCACCAAAAATCAAAAATCCGATATCCCAAGCTAACTCGTTCGGGCCTGCTTTAACGTGATGAATACCTAAAATTTGGTGGTCTATAATCCCTTCAACCACATCAAATAATCCAGCACCGATGAGTATAGAGCCAACGAATATTTTGGAAGACCAAGCAACGGCTTTATTACCACCTGCACGCCACAGTAACGAGATTCCAATTACAGTTATTATCCAATTAGCAGCATGAAATATACCATCGCCTAAAGTATTTATCTCTATATTAGGCAAATTAACAGCAGGACGAAGACCCGTAAACATATGATGCCATTGGAGGATTTCGTGCAGCAATATACCATCAACGAAACCTGAAAGACCTGTGCCAATCAAGAAGCCACTAGCAATCAGAATTCCGCTGCGATTAGATTGCTCAGTATTAGATTGCATATAGGATATTAGGATAGTGTTTGTGTTTAAGCTTAAGTTCGCACAATCGATAAAGAGCGGCTTCCACCATTGGTTAGAGTTTATGTGCAAGCTGCATTATGTAGGGTTCGGCGATCGCTACAGCAATATGCTAAATAAATTATGGAAAAACAGAAGCTAAATTCAGAGATAATTCGGGAAAGTTGGGAACTGCGATCGCTGCATTTTGCAAGCTAATGCGCTTTGATATATAGCCAAAATTTCCTTGCATATCTTGATAAGGTTCGCTGTAAGCTTCCACCTGATTAGCTACTAAGTTAAATATCCAGTAATCAGAAACACCTGATTCCGCATAAAGAGATAATTTCGTAGTTTAGTCATACTTCAGCGTAGAATCAGAAACCTCAATTATTAATAAAATATCAGCAGGATCGGGATGACTAGATAGGTAACGATCTGCTCGATTTCGTGCAATGACGACATCAGGTTCAGGTTCGCTGTCAGGAGGTAAAATAATCGGTTCTTGTCCTCGGACGACTGCGTTCTCTCCCACCAGCATGACTAACTCCCCAAACACTGCTGAATTGCAAACAGAGTGAAGCGTACTTTTTGCCGCCATTTGCATGATTTCTCCGCGAATTAATTCAACTCGGTCATCCTCACCGAGGAATCCTAGTTCTCCCAGACGGTTATATTCAGCTATGGTAAAGCGCTTACGAGTAACAACATTCATAGACAAATCATTAGTATTGGTAAAAAGGTTTAGCTGTCATTTTATCGCGGAATTCACGCTAACCCTCCTCAAAAATTCCCCCCCGCTGCTTCAACTCAACTTTCATCGACTGCGAAAGTCCTATCCCCGCTCCAAATAGTGCATTTTCTACATTTGCACCGCTGAAATCTGTACGCTTAAGTTCAGCATTTTTCAGATTGGCGCAATGGAGATTAACACCGCTCATATCTGCATCATTCAAACCAGCACCGGATAAATCTGCTTTACTAAGATTCGCCTTCGGTAGATAAGCACTCGTCAAATTCGCTCTGCTCAAATTAGCTCCGCTGAGATCGGCGCGAGGCATTTTAGTCCGCAAATCCGCTCTACTAAAATTAGTTCCCACCAATATTGCATCGCGCAGATTAGCATTAATCAAGCAGGCTTCTTCTAAGTTTGCGCCACTTAAATTAACCCGGCTCAAATCGGCAAATGTCAAGTCAGCGCCGTCTAGGTTTGCATAAACTAAGTTGGCATTTTTCAATTCAGCAAAACTGAGATTTGTCCCGCTCAAATCCGCACCGTGCAAATCCGCGCCTCTCAATGCACAGCGGGTAAGATTAACTTGACTCAAATTAGCTCCAGCTAAATCCTCAAATGGATCTAAACCCACTAGCTGCGCTATGTTTGTAAAGTCATCTGATGACCCTGCTAATAACATTTCTCGCGCTATTAATATCTGCTGCTGCTGGTAATCTTTTGCTTGTGTCAAATTTCCTAGTGAAGTGTAAGCTAGGCGCAGATTTTTAACAGCCGCGATTCTTAGGCGATTGTCCTGCAATTCGAGAGCGATCGCTTGTTGCTGCGTGCAAGCCTCAATTGCTTTGGTATATTCCTCTAAATAATAGTAAGCAGCGCCTAAATTACCCAGCGTTTGCCCTTCGGCTTGGCGATCGCGCAGTTCCCTGACAATAGCTAAACGTTGTAGATAATATTCAATTGCTTTTGCATCATCACCCAGCGCGTAATAAGCATTTCCCAAGTTCCCTAACGCATTCGCTTGACCTTTGGTGTCTGGAATTTGCTGTGATATGCTCAAATGCTGCGAGAAGCAAGCGATCGCTTGTGGTAAATCTCCCAGAAGTTGATATGCTGCTCCCAAATTTCCTAAAGCTGCTCCCTCACCCTGCAAATTTTGTCTTGTTCGATACAGACTAAGAGCCTGTTGCCAAGATTGCAACGCCGCCTCCAACTGTCTCGACTGATATTGCTCAAGTCCTTGTTGTAGCAGATCGTCTGGAGTCATATCGTGGAAACACCTCGGCTAAATTGAGAGAATTATCCCCCAAAAAGCCAGCGCGAACAGCTCCTATGGGAATAACTGCGCGATCGCGCTGACTTTTTCTAACCTTACCAAAAGTGATTTAAAATCGGGAATTTTTAATCTTCAACTATCGCCTTGCGTCGCTTCAGACTGTGCTTCATATCCTTAGAAAGCCCGGAATTTCCCGCGAACCTAGCCCTTTCGACTTTTACGCTACTTAGGTTAGCGTCGCTTAAGTTAGTACCGCGCAAGTCTGTAAAACTTAAGTCTGCACCGTACAGATCCGCACCGCACATATCTGCATTAGTCACGTTAGCGCGGCGCAGGCTAGCATGACTTAAGTTAGCACCACCCAAGTTAGCACCGCTTAAATTCACATTAAGCATGTTAGCGCGACGGAGGTCTGCACCGCAGAGGTTGACCTCGCTGAGATCGCCATTTATTAAGGTAGCGCTGTACATATTGGCGCTGATCGAGTTAGCGCAACTCAAACTAATAGCGATCGCGCTGGTATTGCTCAAGTTAGCACTAATCAGGTTGGCATTATTCAGTTTTGCATTGTTCAGGTTGGCCTCGCTGAGATTGGCAACGCTCAAGTCAGCATAGCTCAGGTCAGCACTAACTAAAATCGTTCTTATCAAATTGGCACTGCTTAAATCGGCACCGCGCAGGTCAACACCGCTTAAATTAGCACCAGCAAAATCTTTAACAGGGTTTAACCCAGCAATTTGGGCTAATTCAGAGAAATTCTCTGTATCTGCCTCTACAACGCGACGGATCAGGTCTCTCAGTCTTTGGAGAGATTTCTCCTTACGAAGATTCAAACTTTGATTGACCTGCATAGGAATTTAGTTTGCACTCTAATACCCACAGGGCAATAACTCTTTCTATTACTGCCCTCTTGTTACGGTTAATATTCTTCCCCCGTAGGTCAGACGCATCCGGATGAAAATCTTTAAATCCATTTTCTTTTTCTAGTTCCCCCAAAACTCCTTCTAACAACAATGGCAGATCCTCGCCTGATTGGTTATAAAGCTGCTCTAGTTGAAATTTTGTAGAATTACGGGATTGCATTTTTAGTCTCCGGGTAATTGCTTAGTTATTTAATACAAAGCTAGCCCACAAGCCGCGATTTGTGTAGGAAGGGGCGACAAAAATTTAGCTCTATGCGCGGCGAACTTATCCCGCATGACTAATACGATTTAGTATTTTGGATTGTTTACCAACTGTTCAGCAACTTTGCGGAATTTTAGCTCTTCAAAGTATATTTTTTAGTAAGTTTTATTTGCTCTAATGAGAAAAATACTGATTTGTTCTATGTCGCAGACTACACAGCGTATTTACTTAGCAATATTTGTGGACTACTTTTAAGCCCAAACTGGTGCTTATATGTGTTCTTCACCTAAGAATCCCAGTTCACCCAAACGGTGATATCCAGCAATAGTGAAGCGCTTAACAGTGAGAGCAGTCATAGGTGAGCAACAACTAGAGGAGCGATCGCGTGAGACGGTGAGCAATGTCGGGCTACTACTACTATAGAACCCATTTGAGATCTATTCCTGAAACTAAAAGCCTTGCAGCTAGCTGGTTTTATCCCTGTTCTTGCAAAAAACAGTCGAGTTTAAGCAGGCTCTATCATTGATCGCAAAGTAACGGGTTACTTCAAAGCCAAGCACCCCAGCAAAAGATGTCAAATGGGTTCTATACAAGAGGGCAATCGAATTTGGGTGAACTACGAGCTAAGTTACAAATTTTATAGATTGATCGTCAGGATTTTTTTCTTGCTTTTTTTGTCGCTCAACACGACTGTATTGTAGGGTGATGTATCCGTTCCCAGCGGAATTGGCAGACTAAAAATGTGGCTTTTATTATGATCATCGAGTTCGCCTAAATCAATGCTTTTCGTTATATCGCCATCTGTTGCCAGATAAGCGGTAAGTTCGCCTTTATAATCTTCAATTAAAAAGTCTCTAAAGAAAAGGGCTTCCCCAGCATCAGGATCTATACCAAGGATGACCGTACCGCTGAAAGTTGCGCCTTTTCGTTCTTCATCAACCGTTGCCATTATGATTTCCGAGGGGTCTTGACCGGACATATCTGCCATAAACTTTTTCCTGGGCGAATTCTCAACAATTGAAAATGATTTTACAAGAGCGCTATGGGCGATCGCAAAACTCTCAGGACGTATTTCTGCATCGGTCTTGCAAATGTATAGCCAAGTTACTTCGGGTTTAACGCCTAATTGGAAGATTGAGTAGGGATGAGTAGAGGCTGAAAGCGATCGCGTTAGCGAAGCGAGGCGTTAGCCTAGCGTTGCTGCTCTTCAGAGCGCATCGCAGAAACCTGATAGAGGGGAGACGTTGAGAAGTTTCCGGATTCTGTTCTAGCAACCTACGAGAGCTACGGGAAGGGGTAGGCAGACCAAGGTCAAATGCTTGTAGGTCATTTTCAAGGGGTCAGGAAGCGATCGCCTAAACAGCATCCCAGCACAAAAGGGTAGTACAGAGATAAGCTTTGCCATGCCTATACAAGAGGGTCTAAAGTATTTATGTACAAGAGGACAAGGCAGGGATAAGCTGACCATGCATACACAAGAGGATAATGCAGGGATAGAGAGGCTTATGCCTATACAAGAGGGTCTAAGGTATCTATGTACAAGAGGATAATGCAGAGATAGGGGCTACCATCCCTATAGAACCCATTTTAGATCTATTCCTGAAACTAAAAGCCTTGCAGCTAGCTGGTTTTATCCCTGTTCTTGCAAAAAACAGTCGAGTTTAAGCAGGCTCTATCATTGATCGCAAAGTAACGGCTTACTTCAAAGCCAAGCACCCCAGCAAAAGATGTCAAATGGGTTCTATAAAAGCCCGCCTTAATGGCGGGCTTGGTTTCTATTGCCCCAGGTTTCACCCTGCGTACAGCCCTATTATTTGACAGCGATATAATCCTGAAGCGCCTTCACCTCTAAAGGAGTTGACTGCAAAGATCGTATCGCCGCCGCTGTCGCCTTCGCACCCGCAATCGTCGTGATCATCGGAATCTTATAACCCAAAGCGGTGCGACGAATTAAACGCCCGTCAGCTTGCGCTTCCGACCCTGAAGGGGTAGTAATAATTAGCTGAATCTGACTGTTTTTAATCGCATCCAAGACATTAGGACGACCCTCGTGCAGTTTCAGCACCAACCCTACATCAAGTCCATTCTCTTTAAGGACTTTGCGCGTGCCTTCAGTCGCTACCACCTGAAAGCCCATCTGGAGAAAGTCCTTGACAACGGGCACAAGCGGTAATTTATCGCGTTCGTTCATAGAAACGAACACCGTCCCCGATAACGGCAATCGCTGATTAGCGCCCAACTCTGCCTTAGCAAAAGCCGTACCGAAATCGGCGTCAATGCCCATCACCTCGCCAGTAGAGCGCATTTCTGGCCCCAAAATCGTGTCTGTGCCAGCGAATTTCTCAAATGGCAGGACGGCTTCTTTTACCGCAACGTGGCTGGGAATGACCTCCTTAGTGAAGCCCAAAGATTCCAAAGTTGCACCCGCCATAATCCGCGATGCATACGCAGCTAGAGGAACTCCCGTTGCTTTGGCGACGAAAGGCACAGTCCGCGAGGCGCGGGGGTTGGCTTCGATGATGTATACCTGGGGTTCGTAGCCGTGCGCCCCGACTACGGCAAACTGGATATTCATTAGCCCCACTACTTTGAGTGCTTTGGCTAGCTCGAAAGTCCACTTGCGAATTTTATCTACAGTCGGTGGAGTTAAGGAGACATAAGGCAAAGAGCAAGCGGAGTCGCCGGAGTGAATTCCTGCTTGTTCGATATGCTCCATGATGCCGCCGATTACTACCATGCCAGTATGGTCGGCGATCGCATCCACATCTACTTCAATCGCATTCTCCAAAAACTTATCTACTAAGATAGGATGATCTGGCTCCACTTGCACGGCATAAAGCATATACCGTTCTAAGTCAAAATCCGAGTAGACTATCTCCATCGCTCTTCCGCCCAACACATAAGAAGGACGCACCACGACTGGGTAGCCAATCTTAGTAGCGACAATCTGAGCATCTTGATAATTCCGAGCCATGCCATTCGCTGGCTGCTTGATGTCCAGTTGGCGGAGAATTTTCTCAAATCGCTCTCTATCTTCAGCGGTGTCAATCGAATCTGGTGATGTTCCCCAAATTTTTGTTTTTGAGTTGCTTTCGGTTAAATATTTCTGCAATGGAACTGCCAACTTCAGCGGCGTTTGTCCGCCAAACTGGACGATAATCCCCTCTGGATTTTCCGCTTCGATGATGTTGAGGACATCTTCTTTAGTTAGGGGTTCAAAATAGAGGCGATCGCTTGTGTCGTAGTCAGTCGAAACTGTCTCTGGGTTCGAGTTGACCATAATAGTCTCAAACCCTTCTTTCCGCAGAGCATAAGACGCATGACAACAACAATAATCAAACTCAATTCCCTGCCCGATCCTATTAGGCCCGCCCCCCAAAATCATCACCTTACGCTTATTAGAAGGCAATACTTCTGATTCTTCCTCGTAAGTCGAATAGTAATAAGGAGTAAACGCCTCAAACTCAGCCGCACAAGTATCTACAAGTTTGTATGCTGGCACTATACCCAACTGCTTGCGGTAAGCGCGGACTTCATCTTCCCCTGTTTTAGTAGCATAAGCAATTTGGCGATCGCTAAAACCTTGCCGCTTAATATCCCAAAGTTCTTCCTTTGTCAGATCGCCCAACTTGCTGCGCTTGAGAAACTTTTCTGTTTCTAGCAATTCCTGCATCTTATCCAAAAACCAAGGATCGATCGCAGTAAGCTCGTAGATTTCCTCAACCGTCATCCCCATCAACATCGCGTGACGGACTGTAAATATCCGCTCTGGATTAGGCGTTCTCAAACCAGCGCGAATTTGCTCCAAACTCGGCAATTTCTCTGGCTTGTCGCAACCCCATCCAGCACGTCCAGTTTCTAAACTCCTTAACGCCTTCTGAAAAGACTCATTGAACGTTCGTCCCATCGCCATCGCTTCACCGACGGACTTCATCGCTGTAGTTAGTCTTGGTTCAGAGCCGGGAAACTTTTCAAACGCAAACCGAGGAATTTTTGTTACTACATAGTCAATTGTCGGCTCAAAACTCGCTGGCGTTTTCTTTGTGATGTCGTTAGAAATTTCATTTAGCGTATAACCTACAGCCAATTTAGCCGCAAATTTAGCAATCGGGAACCCAGTCGCCTTGGAAGCTAAAGCAGAACTGCGAGAAACGCGGGGGTTCATCTCAATGACAATAAAATCACCCGTGACAGGATTAACCGCAAACTGGATATTAGAACCGCCAGTTTCTACACCAATCTCGCGAATAATCTTAATCGAGGCATCGCGCAAACGCTGATATTCTTTATCAGTCAGCGTTTGTGCTGGAGCGACTGTAATGGAGTCGCCCGTGTGAATGCCCATTGGGTCGATGTTTTCAATCGAGCAGATAATAACTACGTTATCTGCCAAATCTCTCATTACCTCTAACTCATATTCTTTCCAGCCGAGTAGCGACTGCTCAACCAGGATTTGCGATACTGGGCTAGCCTCAATACCCACTTGAGCCATTTCTTCATATTCTTCCTGGTTGTAGGCAATGCCTCCTCCCGTACCGCCGAGGGTAAAAGCAGGACGAATAATCAGGGGATAAGAGCCAATTTTTTGGCCAACGGCTTTTGCCTCATCCAGGGTCGAAGCAATACCCGAAGGGCAAACCGCAACGCCAATTTTTTCCATCGCTTCTTTGAACAGTTGCCTGTCTTCCGCCTTTTCAATTGCCGGAAGCTTCGCCCCAATTAACTCAACGCCGTACTTTTCTAGCACCCCATTTTTAGCCAAGGCGACGGCTAAATTTAGGGCAGTTTGTCCCCCCATTGTTGGTAGCAGGGCATCAGGACGCTCCTTGGCAATTACCTTTTCTACCAATTCGGGCGTCAGTGGCTCAATATAAGTTCGGTCGGCTGTTTCTGGGTCGGTCATAATGGTAGCTGGGTTTGAGTTCACCAGCACCACTTCGTAGCCTTCTTCTTTAAGTGCTTTACAAGCTTGTGTGCCGGAATAATCGAACTCACAGCCTTGTCCAATCACAATGGCACCAGAACCGAGTAGCAGGATTTTGCGGAGGTCGTTGCGTCGCGGCATAGTTGTTCGTAGCTTTACACTATCTGAATCCAGACCATTTTAAGGGTATTCATCCCAATAACAACCCCATAGGCTGCCAAGTTTGACAAGATTCGATGACTTTGAGGATTTGGTGGCTACAGTTCTCCAAGCGCCATGCACCAGCCAGACGCGATCGCCATTCTGGGTAGAAGGCTGCATTGTCCAAAGTAGTAAGCCCACAGGTATTGACGCGAGCCAGCTCCTTTTGCTACGGTTTGTTGTTATAGGTAAATAATCAATTGTCAAACTATACAAGCGAACAAATGTTCACTAGCAGCTATTACTTTTATTTTTGGTTCCCCGCGGTTCACAGGCAGTGAATCCAGTGTAAGCATTGGAACCGCCAAGTGAACCGCAGACCAAAAATCTGCGGTTTTTTGTTTTTTACAAGTAGTTGAATTTTATGGCGATCGCTCATCTTCTTAGCTGGTTTTATGGCTTTTACTTTTGGCACGGCGCAAGTTCCGGGTAAGTAGAGTCATGCAGCTTATTCTCAGCCCGGAACTGCCAGACAGTTCCGGGCTTTTTGTTTGTCTATCTGTTTTCAAGACCGCATGTTCCAATTCACTCAGTCCGCACTTATTTAAGGAGAAACTCTCATGTTCAACACCAAACTAGCAACCCAATCTCATCCAAACCACCAAACTATTGTCAAACTCTCCAATCGTGTCGCCATTGGTGGCAAAGATCTTGTTATCATCGGCGGACCTTGTACCGTAGAAAGCGCCGAACAGATGGAAATAGTCGCCAGCCAGCTTGCATATGCTCCCATCCAAGCTTTGCGCGGCGGTGTCTACAAACCCCGCACTTCTCCCTACGCTTTCCAGGGAATGGGACTAGAAGGACTGGATATTTTGGCTTCAGTGCGATCGCGCTATGGATTGCCTATCGTCACAGAGGTAATGTCCATCGGGCAAATTGAAGATCTTGCAGCAAGCGCTGATATGCTTCAGGTTGGCAGCCGCAATATGCAAAATTTCGATCTTCTTAAAGCTTTGGGTAGTGCTGGCAAGCCCATCCTCCTCAAGCGCGGGTTAGCCGCAACTATAGAGGAGTTTATCAATGCGGCAGAATATATCTTAAGTCACGGCAATCCTGACGTGGTGCTGTGCGAACGCGGTATCCGCAGCTTCGATACTTATACGCGCAATGTATTAGATTTAGCAGCAGTTGCGGCGCTGAAGCAGCTAACTCACTTGCCAGTTATTGTTGACCCATCACATGCGGTAGGCAAGCGAGAACTGGTAGCACCGTTGGCTAAAGCAGCGATCGCCTGTGGGGCAGATGGATTGATAATTGAGTGTCACCCAGAACCAGAAAAATCAGTTTCCGATGCGCGTCAGGCGCTTTCTTTAGAAGATATGGTGAAATTGGTTGACGAATTAAGACCTGTAGCCACAGCAGTGGGACGTAATATAAGAGCGATCGCGCCAGAAAAGCCCGCGATCGCTCTTATTTCTTGTTCAGCCTAATTTCGTCTTAGGGTGGGCGATGCCCACCTTATTCCAAGCAATCCTAGTTAGCCCCAGCCTTCATAAATCCCAGAGTCAGGCTGTCCTGAGCGAGGAAGTGAGATAGATGATATGCTCGCTCCTCGGTTTTTAGCAAGATTTGTTCGTAGAGATAGCGGGTGGCGCGATCGCCCAAACTTTCCGCTTGCGCCGCCTGACGCCGGATTAGCTGGATGATAGCTTGCTCTGCTGCCAAGTCGTGTTCTACCATTTGGCGGCAAGAAAATACACCTTCTTCTTCTGGAGTAAAGCAGCAAAGTTCCGCTAACTTAGCAAAGCCCGCTACTGGCACGCCTCCTAGCCCATCCAAGCGCTCGCCAATGTCGTGGACGTGCCCTTGCACTTCTTCGTAGCTTTCCGAGAAGAACTGGTGCAGCATATAAAATTCCGCACCTTCAACCACAAAATGATGCTTTTGGTATTGCAGGTATAGCGCCTGAAAACTTGCCAGTGCTATGTTAAAACCCTCGCAGATGGGCGCTGTAACATTGCGATCCAGCAAGATCGGATTGTCATAAACCTGACCGAAGGAGCGTAATACGCTTTGAGTTTCTGACATGGTTCTCCTCTCTGTGGCAATTTTGGTTGCCTGAGTGTATCAAATTATTACAATTTTAGTCTCGTCAAGCCTTACTGAGACCTTGATAAACGTGTCTTCCCTCTATGGGGGGAATTTTTTTTGCTTTTTAACGCTGCCTACAACTAACCAAATCTTGAGGCAGAGCTAAAGCGATCGCCTGTATATAACGCTTTAGCTTATACCTCTCCCTATATACAGCGCCGAATTGAGTATTAGTACTTAGACATAAGTAAGAATCATTTGCACTTGTTAGAGCTATATAAAAAGGATCGCTTTTCCGGAAAAGTTGAGAAATTACGGGAAGTAGTAGTAGAATAATTGAGAATTGATTGCAGTAGTGGGAGAAAATGAATCCATTAAATCTAGACGCAGCAGTCCAGGAGGCTGTGGAGGTGAACCGAGCCGACAGGTGGCAAGTTTATCTACGCTTGCAAGATTTAGGTATCCCTTGTGAGTGTCCGAGCGACCAACCGTTGAGAGTTCAGATACAAAGTGCTACCGCAGCAATGCAACTCTGGAGCGTGGTAAAGCAATTGACAGCTTCTCGGCAAGATTTAGTGGAATGGCTTGAACGCTGCTTCGATAGATAGTTTTAAGTTTTGAAGTGTGAGTTTTGAGTTAAAGCGAATTATTAATTGTTTCGCTTGACTGCCTGCTCAGAACTCATTTTGACCGCTGACTGCTTGGAGTAAAATTTCTCGATTTCCAAATTAGGAGCAAAATGAGTAAGCACAGTCAAGTTGAAGAATTTACTATCGAGGGACGCTTGTTAGGGTTTGTAGTAGAAGATGGCTACCAACTCAAATACTTGCGACTGGGTACTGGGACGGGCGAGTTTTGGTTCAAGCTCTCTAAAGAGTTACGTGCGTCTCTTGATAGTGGCTTAGTTGCAGGCGAGTGGATTCACGTTAGCGGTGAGAAAAAGCTCGACCTGAAAAAAGGCAAAATCAAACTGAAAGCTTATTCTTTAACGCGGGTTGCTCCTCATTCTGGGAAACAAGAGGATGCTTTGCCAGTTAACAGCGAAAATGCCTCTGCCAAAAGTCCTAAAACTACAAAACCAAAAGCAGCTATCTTAGTATGTCAGAAGTCTGATTGCTGCAAGCTAGGAGCCAAAGCGGTTAGTCAGGCTATACAAGAAGAGTTGCGCGATCGCGGTCTAGAAGACCAAATTACTATTAAGGGCACTGGTTGCATGAAGCGTTGTAAAGCAGGGCCAAATATAGTTATGCCAGATAAAACTCGCTACACTCGGATTGACTCGTCCGAAGTATCTGAAATTATAGATAAACATTTTCCCGCCGAGACTATAGCGGAACCGTTAACTGCACAATGCTTGGCGTGTGAAGCTGTAAGCATTCATTAATAAATATAAATTCCCCAATCCCTACATTCCCTAGCGGAAAAAGGGGGGTTTGAGCGAAGCTTTCCAGTGTTTTGGCACTGGGAAGCTTTGTTGTTGAAGGAGACAAGCGATCGCGCTGCATTATTTAAAATAAAATAACCAAACAATAGCTTTTATTTCCCTGGAAGTTTGGCGACGCGATCGCATATTAGCCAATAAGATTAGTAGCTAACGCAACTGGTTTATACACGCCGTCTCGCAGCGCGATCGCTGGGTAAAAACCAGCAGCGTGTATCGTTAAAAACTAGATAATTTAACATAAAGCCATTCGCTTGGTACACGAGCGAGCTTTGCTGGCTAAGTAAGCTGATCGATAATACGTTTTATAGGACAAAGGCGATCGCTGCTTTGATGAGACGGCGGCATATACTCCGCGTTGGGATAGCAGGCACCGCTGGGGCAATGGCGGCAGCGTGCGCCACTTTTGGCAGGCCAAGGAGAGACTCTATGACAACAGATAAACAAAATCAGTACGGTAGACACGCTGCCGAAAATGGACGCCTGCGGGCGCGACCGGGTCAGCCAGAACAAAATGCACCAGTTGGCCTGCAACCGTTGGGGCTAGATGGCAGACGTGACGGTTTCCTATATGTACCCAAAACCTACCAGGCTTCTCGACCCGCACCCTTAGTGATGATGCTGCACGGCGCGGGTGGCAACGCACGCGACAGCCTAGCGCCGTTAATGCATGGGGCTGATGCGGCTGGACTGCTTTTGTTGGCGATTGACTCGCGCCGCCAGACGTGGGATTGGGATATGCTCGTTGGCGGGTATGGTTCCGATATCACCTTTATCGATGGGGCGCTAGGGCAAACTTTCAGCCGCTACGCTGTAGACCCCACTCGGTTGGCAGTGGCGGGTTTTTCTGATGGTGCGTCGTATGCGCTGAGTGTCGGCATTACCAACGGCGACCTGTTCACTCATGTCATCGCATTTTCGCCAGGGTTTATGAAGCCAGCAGCGCAAATTGGTTTGCCCCGCTTGTTTATTTCGCACGGCACGCGAGATGAGGTTTTACCAATCGATGTTTGCAGCCGTCGGCTCGTGCCGCAGCTAAAGCGTGCTGGCTACGATTTGCTATATCGGGAGTTTGATGGCCCCCATATAATCCCCCCAGAAATTGTTCGCGAGGGACTGGCTTGGTTTGGTTAGAGAATTGATTGGATGACGCAAGCAGAGTTTTGATTTTTAACTCTTTTTGCTGCGATCGCTCTTAACATCTAATTTCCAGGCTGACAATTATTCTGATGGCTAGAGATGGGCAATAGCGGGCTACATTGCTTCTAGCTTTTGGCGCAGCTTACTACTCAAAGCATCGATCGCAGTCACAACTACCAACAACACCAGCATCATCGTAGTTGCCTTAGTATACTCAAAGCCACGAATGTAATTAACTAACTCAAAGCCAATACCACCCGCACCTACAACACCCAACACAGAGGCGGCGCGAATATTGTACTCAAACATCCACAAGGTATAACCCAATCCCAAGGGCAATACTTGTGGCAAAATTCCATATTGGGCAATTTGGAACGGCGATGCTCCCGATACTTGCAAAGATTCTATAGAACGCGGATCGACTGCTTCTATTGCTTGTTGATAAAATTTTCCTAAATATCCAATCGTGTATATTCCTAATGCCAAAGTACCCGCTGGTGCGCCTAACCCTGTTGCGGCTACAAATAACAGACCTAATACAATAGAAGGAACAGACCGCACGGCATTTTGTAGCAAGTTAGCCAACCATTGCAGCCAAACTGGTGATAAA
Organism: Microcoleus sp. FACHB-831; assembly: GCF_014695585.1. Classification (NCBI taxonomy): domain Bacteria; kingdom Bacillati; phylum Cyanobacteriota; class Cyanophyceae; order Oscillatoriales; family Microcoleaceae; genus Microcoleus; species Microcoleus sp. FACHB-831. The sequence goes on from NZ_JACJON010000075.1 coordinate 171,851, forward strand.
TTGCGGGAACTAAGCATCGCAATTGGTAGAGAAACAATAGCGCCGATTGTAGTTCCCCAAACCGACATTTGTATTGTCTCAATCAGCTTTTCTACAGCAATATGTAATACTTTTAAATCGGGTGGCCACAACCGCGATATAAAATCAATTACATATGGCCAACTGTTTTTAAGTAGTTCTAAATCTACCTTAAGACCGCGCAACGCCCAACCGTAAACAAGTATGACGCTGCCTAAGATGAGCAGGCGATTAATCCAGGGATAGCGCCTCCAAAACTCAGCAATATTTTTCACTAAGATGAGCAGGCGATTAATCCAGGGATAGCGTCTCCAAAACTCAGCAGTATTTTTCATGTTTAGATAGTTTTATAACCCTGATTTAGATCGTGCGGGGAGTTGAGCAAATTGCGATTCTAAATTGGTACATTCGCCATTGTAAACAACACGACCAGCATCAAGAACGATCGCTCGTTGCGCGTAATTTGCGGCTATGCTTAAATCGTGCAATACCACCACAATAGTCATTGCGCGATCGCGGTGCAATTCTGCTAGTATGTCCATCACTTGTTTAGCTGCCATTACATCTAAACCAGCAATGGGTTCATCTGCTAAAAGAATTTTTGGGGATTGAATTAAAGCACGCGCGATCGCTACTCTTTGTTGCTGTCCGCCGCTGAGTTGTCCAGTTTTTTGATAAGCGCGATCCTTTAACCCTAACTGATGCAGCAAATCCAGAGCATGACGCCTATCATGTTTGCTAAATCCCCACAGGGTTTTCCAAGTTGACAATTCACCCAAACGCCCGCAAAGTACATTTTCTAGAGCAGAAAGCTGACGAATCAACCCTCCCCCCTGAAAAATTAACCCAACATCGCGCCTAATTTGAGGCAAATTGCGGGGTGTTATTGCCACATTATTAATGCGAATTTCTCCCCGCTGTATGGGAACTAAACCAACAAGCGATCGCAATAGTGTAGACTTACCCGCACCATTCAACCCCAACAAAGCGACAAACTCACCCTGCCGAATTTCGCAGTCTATCCCATTAAGAATGGGACGATTTAGAGATGGGGCATAGGGAGTTTGTACCTGTTGACACTCAATGGTCATAGTTCATTGTTCATTGTTCATTGTTCATCGCTCATGGTTCATGCCAATCCACAATGAACCATCAGCATTGTTCATCGTTCATTGCTGATAGTTCATGCCAATCCACAAGGAACCATCAGCAATGAACCATCAGCAAATATCTATGGTTAAAACCCAGCGCGTTTTAGCGCATCGCGCATTGGTTGCAAGTGACTGTTGTGTTCGACCTTAACCAATTCATTTGAGTTATACAAACTCTTTAGCAATTGATTGTTGGCTGGCTGATTTAACTTCAGCATCGCATTGATAATTCTTTGCCGCGTTGCAGCCGGAACGTCATCATCAATAGCAATTCCGTGCGCTGGTACGCCTGAAATTGCATGAAGAATCCGCAACTTACTAGCTTCCTCCGCCGTAATGTACGGGGGATACATCGCGTATTCTGATACAGCGGCAACATCTGCCTGACCTCTCAGAACAGCTTGCAAAGCTCCACTGTAGTTATTACCGTAAGCGACTTGTCCGAAGAAACCATTTAAGCGATCGCGGTTTGGTACTAATCCTGACTTCACCAACTCTCCAACTGGGAAAATAAACCCAGATCCAGAAGTAGGAGAAGTAAAGGCCATTTTCTTGCCGCGCAATTGTTCTAGCGTCTGCTTCGCGGAAGATTTGCCTTGCAGCGGACTATTTTTGGGTACTACAAAAATCGAGCGATAGGTGTGTTTTCCAGAATAATTTGGACGCACTTCAGCCAGATACAACCGTGCGTTTGCCAACTCCTGTGCTTTCAGCGCCGGACGGCTGCTCAAGAACGCAACATCAGCGCGATTAGCTCTCAAAGCTTCTACCGTTGCTGTCTCATCGGCTACTACAGCATTAACTGGCATTCCCAGTTCTTTAGACAAAAACTGTGCAACACCATTTGCCTTGGTTTGTAAATCTGTCGAGTCAGCGCGACCGGGGAAAGCAATTGTCAGAGGTGTGCCAGGAGCCTGAGCGAGTAAACGCGATCCCTGATGAGCGGAAGTTTGTTGCGCGATCGCTGGTGGGGTTTTCTCCGCTGCGCCTATACTCAAACCAGTCACCGCTACCAGCGCAGCACCGACACCCAATAAAATCTTTTTTCTCACGACTCTTATCAACTCTCCATCAAAGACAATATCTTTGCCAATCTTTATAGAGAAATACTGGCAATAAGCACTTAATCAAGTCTTAAACGTTTGCTCGCAAAAGTCAATGACTTTTGCGAAATAAAGTCAATAAGAATTGAAAGCAGCGCGAGGCGCTAGAACCATCAGCAAAACTGTAGCTTTAAATCACCGCAATACAATCAATTTCTACAAGCACATCTTTAGGCAGACGAGAAACCTGAACGCAAGCACGAGCGGGAGCTGTGGCCTCATCAAAATATTTGGCATAAACCGCATTCACTGCGGCGAAATCGTTCATATCTGCCAGAAAGACTGTTGTTTTTACAACATCTTGAAAAGTAGCGCCAGCAGCAGTCAGGATTGCTTGCAGATGAGCCATTACTTGTTCTGTCTGTTTGGCTACATCGTCTCTGTAGAGAATATCTCCGAGTCTGGGGTCGATGGCAATTTGACCAGCAACAAAGATTGTTTGACCGGAGGCGACAATGGCTTGATTATATGGCCCCACTGGTGCGGGTGCTTGTTCGGTACGAATTACTTTACGAGTCATGGGGATTACTTTTTCTAACGATGCTTGAGGTTTGCGGGTTTCTGTATCAGAGTCTGCCGACCTGTAGAATTCTCCATCAGGCATTATCGCATCAGTTAAGTCTGCATCCTCAAAACTCGCTCGATAGATGTTTGCGCCAGTCAAGTCTGCTCTGTTCAGGTTTGCTTTATCCAGATTTGCCCCGATCAAATTTGCCCAGCGCAGATTTGCTCTTTCTAGATTTACCCCTCGAAGACAGGATTTTCTAAGGTTTGCACTTTGAAGGCGTGCTGCTTTTAAATCTGCATCAGCTAAATTCATGCCTGACAGATCAACTTGATAGAAATTAGTTTTCTGGAGTTTAGCTTGCTGAAGCTTTGCATCTTTAATGGTTCCCTCAGCCAAGGTTGCCAAACTTAAATCTGCTCCAATCAAGTATGCTTCGCTCAAATTTGCCTTATTCAGGTTGGCTCTACTTAGGTCTGCTTCAGCCAAAGAAGCTACGCTTAGGTCTGCACTGCTCAGGTTTGTACCACTCAGTTTTGTTTTGTCTAAGTTGGCATAGACCAAGTTGGCGCTAGTTAGGTTTGCCCCTGTCAAATCCGCCTTTTCTAGGTTGGCATAATTCAAGTTAGCACTACTCAGGTTTGACCAACTCAAGTCAGCATTACTTAGATTTGCCCAACTTAAATTTGCTGAAGAACCCTGCACCCCGCTCAAATTTGCTCCTAGCAGGGATGCCTTATAGAGGTTTGCACTGTTGAGGATTGCCCCACTCAAGTTTGCCTTACTTAAGTCGGCTCCGCTCAAATTTGCACTAGATAGGTCTATCCCGCTCAGGTCTAGACCTGTGAGGTTTTCCTCACTCAAATTTGCCCCATGAAATTTCCGTTGCCCTGCTTCGTATTTTTCTATAAATTCTTTAGCATCCATAGTCAGCCACCGCGATCGCCCCTGCATCAGTTTAGCGCCGGGATACCCTGGCGATTGGAAATCGCGGCTACACAAACAAAACCCGCCTGCGCGGGTTTCAAATTATTAGTCCGCGAAGGCGGACTTCGTTCGTATAGCCCCAGACTTCCAGTCTGAGGGCAATATGCGCTCCCTACACCGACAAACTCGGTCTTACCCCATAATGCCGATAACGCCAATAATCCCGCAAAATGCGATCGTGGTCAAAACACAAATTACCCGGAACCCGCCAAGACTCAAAAACCCCCAACCCCTTCGCATCATCCCCCGCCTTCGGTTCCCCCGTCGCCGTTGCAATAAACACAACGCTCATAGTGTGCTGGCGCGGATCGCGGTTCGGGTCAGAATAAACATGGAACTGCTCTATCAACTCCACATTTAAACCAGTTTCTTCCTCTGCTTCCCGCCGCGCCGCCGTTTCCACCGTTTCTCCATAATCAACAAAACCGCCCGGAAGCGCCCAGCCTAGCGGTGCATTGTGGCGCTCAATTAGCACTATTGGTCGATGCGGTCGGTCAAGCAGCTCGATAATTATATCGACTGTAGGTGTGGGATTTCTGTAAGTAGTCATAATCAATATTTTCCCTTAAATATGATTCATCGCTGCGGAAATAACCCTAACCCTGCGGGCGTCTTGCAACTGCCGATCCCATACCCTCATGTGCGATCGCCATTTTGCTTGTACCATCCGTGATAAATTCGTCAAATCGATTGCTCATCGTTCAGGTAAAGTATGCCTTTTCCCAGATCCAGCGGCATTTTGCTGCATCCCACTTCTTTCCCCAGTCGGTTTGGTATTGGGGACTTGGGGTTAGAAGCATATAAATTTATCGATTTTTTGGCCGAAAGTTCTCAATCTTACTGGCAAGTATTGCCCTTGGGGCCTACTGGGTTTGGCAATTCTCCGTATGCATCTTATAGCGCGATCGCGGGCAATCCTCTACTAATTAGCCCCGAACTGCTACGAGATGCCGGGTTGCTCTATGAAGAAGAATTGGCTAATTTTCCAGATTGTCCCGCTGAAACCGTAGATTTTGACCGCCTTATTCCACGGAAGATGGAATTGCTTTGGGCTGCTTACGAGCGTTTCACATCTCAACCAGAACATAAACAAGAAGAATTTGAAAAATTCTGCGGGGAAAAAGCTGGCTGGCTAGATGATTATGCCTTATTTATGGCGATCAAAAAAGTCAATCGGGGAAGAGCTTGGAATGCTTGGGAACCGGAAGTCGCCAAACGCAACCCCGAAACATTAAAAGCCTGTCAGCAATGTTTGAGAACTGAAATTCAGTTTCACAAATATCTTCAATTCGAGTTTTTCCGTCAGTGGTCGCAGTTAAAGCGCTATGCAAACGAGCGTTATGGGAGCGATCGCAATGGCAACAAACAGGGTATAGAAATAATTGGCGATATCCCCATCTATGTCGCTCACGATAGCGCCGATGTTTGGTCAAATCCCGAAATCTTTTGCCTAGATGACGAAACAGGCGAACCATCTCTAATGGCTGGCGTTCCCCCCGACTACTTTAGCGCAACGGGACAACTCTGGGGCAACCCCGTCTATCACTGGGAACGATTGCAAAAAGATAACTTTAAATGGTGGATCGGGCGCTTTGAGGCTCTGCTAGATTATGTAGACATCATTCGCATCGACCACTTCCGAGGCTTCGAGGCTTACTGGGCGGTGAAGCAGGGAGAACCAACAGCTCTCAATGGCCAGTGGCTTAAGGCTCCGGGCGATGAATTCTTTCAGGTACTTAACCAGAAGTTAGGCAAACTGCCCATCTTAGCTGAAGATTTGGGAGTAATTACCCCAGATGTTGAAGCGCTGCGCGACAAATTTGCATTCCCTGGCATGAAGATTTTGCAGTTTGCATTTGGTTCAGACCCAGGTAATGGCTTTTTGCCCTTCAACTATGTTCGCAACAGTGTTGTTTACACGGGCACTCACGACAACGATACAACAGTAGGCTGGTTTAACAGTCTGTCAGATGGCGAAAAGCAACACGTAATGCTTTATTTGGGTTGTATCAGTTCTGAAGGCATCAACTGGGATTTAATCCGCCTAGCTTTGAGTTCGATAAGCAACCAAGCGATTATTCCAGTCCAAGATTTATTGGGTTTGGATACTGAAGCGAGGATGAACTTTCCCAGTAAAGCTGAAGGGAACTGGGGGTGGCGCTATCGTTCTGATGCTTTAACTGACGAAATTAAGGAGCGGCTTAAGACTCTAACGCACGTCTTTGGCCGCGATCCGATTAGACAGACATAGAGTGGGGATTGGGAAGCAATACGGTTGAGTTAAGAACAATTTGTACTAAGTGAACCGTCTTGGAGGGGCAAGAGGAAGGCAAAAGGCAAAAGGAGGAATATTCTCTTTTTACTTTTGCCTTTTTACTTTTTACTTAAGCTGGGCTTAAGACCTTGATTTTGCCCCAAAGGTAACTTCCTTCACTTTACCGGGAGCGCCCATTTTTTCGGCTTTTCCATCATTAACAGCAACCAAGACATTACCAGCATCGCCTGCTCTTACAGTTAATTGCTCGTCAGCACCCCAACTCAGTTGAGCGCCTTTGGGCAAATCGCCCTCAAACAACGTCTTGCCATCAGCCACAACGCGCAGCCACGATGGAGCTTTGAGCGTAACGCCAACACGTACTGGCTTGCCATTTGAAGCAAGCTTGGTTGTTGTATCTGGTAGGACTGGGCCTAATTTTTCTAGCGACGTTATCTGTATTTCTTTGGCTTTTACAGCTGATTGTTGGGGCGATCGCTGTTGATATCCTTGTATATTATTAGCCTGCACGACAGAACGGTTGAGCAGGTAAGATAGCCCATTCACCGAGCAGAAAATTATAAACACGTACAACAAATAAAGATGAACTGGTCGCAGTTGAGTGCCTGAGAAATGCTGCCAGTAAGGCCGTATAGACGGCAACACATACCTGGGAGTGGGAAAGTCTTTAGAAAACTCTTTGCCATTTAAGCCAAGCGCAGAAGCATATTGCTTGATAAATCCCTGAATGTAAATTGGCTCCGGCAATTCTTCCATTCTGGCTTCTTCAATTGCTTTGAGCAGTCGTGCTTGTATCCGAGTTTTGGCAGCTACGTCATCTAAGGAAACAGACTGTTGTTCGCGAAGCTGCCGGAGATGAACCCCCAAATCTTTCAGCTTCTCGAACTGTTGCTGCTGAATATAGAGTTGATTCTCCTTCATACACGGCGCTCCTTCAGGTCTGCTGATACCTTTACTGATGTTAGGTTGAGTTGGTCTTGGAGAAAAGCAATTTCAAAATCTTCGAGAGGACGATATTGGCCTCGGGGCAAACTAGGCTTTCCCGGTTGTTTTAATTGAATAGGGCCAATCGCTGTTCTGTGGAGATGCACCACTGGATAGCCCAATAACTCTGCAACGCGACGAATCTGCCGATTTCTCCCCTCAGTTAAAATAACTTCTAGGAGTGTTTCGGAACCACGTCGCTCTAGCACCCTGACTTGAGCGGGTAAAGTTTTTCTACCCGACAGAACAATACCACTTCTCCACGCTTGCACGGCCAAGTCGGGTATATTCCCCTCTAGGCAAACGTGATATGTTTTGGGAACGCAATGGCGGGGATGGGTTAGGTGAAACGTCAGTTCCCCGTCATTGGTTAGTAGCAATGCGCCCGTAGATTCAGCATCTAAACGTCCCACAGGATGGATGCCCTGACTTTCTCGAAGTTCGGGGGGCAGTAAATCGAGAACCGTGCGGCGGTTTCTAGGATCGTGACATGTTGAAACCACTCCGGCTGGCTTGTGTAGTAAAAGGTATATCGGTTTGGGACGCGAAGCTGTTTTGACAGGGATGCCATCGATTTCAATTTGGTCTTGTTCTGGATTAGCTTTTTGTCCCAGATGCACGACGGTGCCATTAAGTCGCACTCGTCCTGAGAGGATCATTTTCTCAGCTTCTCGCCGAGAGGCAATTCCCCATTGGGATAGAATTTTTTGTAGCCTTTCGGCCATAGTTGAGATTTGCAGTTTTAGACTTTCTAGTGGGCTAAGGTCAAACCAAATCCAAGTACGGATCTGGCTACCCTATGTACAAATATTACAGTAAGAAGGAAAATCATTGACGACCCAGCAGAGCCGGATTATTAGCAAAGTGTTGTCGCCTGCGGTGCGACTGTGGTTGCGATCGCAGCTTGAGCAAGTAGAAGACCTGAATGTAAAAATTGAAGGGCGCTCCGGCCAAATCTTCACGGGCTATGTTCCCAGCGTGTCTGTTGCGGCTCGCAAGGCTGTCTATCAAGGACTGCACTTAAGCCAAATTCAGCTAGGCGGGGAAAACATTCGCATCAACTTGGGTGGGGTTCTTAAGGGTCAGCCCCTGCGCCTCCTGGAACCCGTTCCTGTCAGCGGCTCTCTGCTTCTAGAAGAAGCCGACCTCAAGGCTTCCCTCCATTCTCCCTTATTATCCACTGCCTTGACGGAATTGTTCGCTACGCTTGTCCCCAAGCATATCCTAACTAACTCAGGAATTGACTTAAAAAACTGCAAAATTACTTGGGAAAAGGTTGCTATTGACAGCAACTCTTTGACTCTGGGGGGTACTTTAGCAACGGCTACGGGAAATCAAACGCCTTTTGTCCTTTCTGCTGGTTTGCAGCTTGCTTCTAGTCATCAACTACGACTCGCTCCCCTGCAAATACAATTACTCCCAAGCTTGTCACAAAGCAATTTAGAGGCGTTTGAGGTCGATTTGGGTGAGGAAGTTGATATCGAGGAATTAACCCTTATTAGCGGGCAAATTGTTTGTCGCGGTAGCCTTCGAGTGATTCCGTAAAACTGTAATAAATCTTTAATTCTAATTTTTTTATTAAGCTTTGTGTTTTTGTTACATATGCTACGGAATGGCTATGATGTAATGAAAGTAGCAACACAGAACTGGCGAAGAGTTTGGTAGTTGGATAGATTCCAATTAAGTAAATAAAGCTCGATAAAACAACTGCCACGCGATCGCGATCGTTTGCTAATTAACCCTTAAGACTCCGGCTGCGGAATGTTTATAATCTCCAGCCAAAGTCTAAAATTCTTGCATCTAAATTCTAAAGTCTGTACGAGCATATTGCTATGCATTCGTACAAAGTTTAAGCAGTCTCAATTGTGGAGAATCTGTGAGATGTCTGATTCACTATTTGCTGATGCCAGTAAGAGACTAGAAGAAGCAATGAAATATGTTGCTATTTCTGACGATGCTCTCGAACATTTAAAATATCCCAAATCAAGTTTAGCTGTTTCTATACCAGTCCGAATGGACGATGGCTCTTTGAAAATTTTTCAGGGATATCGCGTGCGGTACGACGATACCAGAGGGCCGACAAAAGGAGGAGTGCGATATCATCCAAATGTTTGCATGGATGAAGTGCAATCGTTAGCATTTTGGATGACCTTTAAATGTGCGGTATTAAACCTGCCATTTGGGGGTGCAAAAGGTGGGATAACATTGAATCCCAAAGAACTTTCTAAGATGGAATTAGAGAGATTGAGCCGGGGATATGTGGATGCGATCGCAGACTTCATCGGCCCCGACATAGACATTCCCGCACCCGACGTTTATACCAACCCCATGATCATGGGTTGGATGATGGATCAATACAATATTATCCGGCGGCAGATCACCCCAGCCGTTGTCACAGGAAAACCGATTTCAATGGGGGGTAGCTTAGGGCGAGATACCGCAACAGCAACAGGGGCTTTCTATGCGATTCAAATAATCATGCCCAAATTTGATAAGCTGCCCGAAGACACAACAGTAGCCATTCAAGGATTTGGCAATGCTGGTGCGTGGCTGGCAGAATTACTATTCACAGCAGGTTATAAAGTCGTCGCAGTCAGCGATTCCCAAGGAGGAATTTATGCTAAAAACGGGTTAGATATTCCCAGAATTCGGCAATACAAAACATCCAGTAAAGGCATCAAAGCGCTGTACTGCCAAGATACAGTTTGCGACATTGCTGACAATCAAAGTATTACTAACGAAGAACTCTTAGCTTTAGATGTAGACATTCTAATTCCAGCGGCTCTGGAAAATCAAATTACTCAAGAGAATGTCAACGATGTAAAAGCTAAGTTTATCTTTGAAGTAGCCAACGGCCCGGTCGCATCTGGCGCTGACAAAATATTGGAAGAAAGAGGAATTTATGTCTTTCCTGATATTTTAGTTAATGCAGGGGGAGTCACAGTTAGCTATTTTGAATGGGTGCAAAATCGCAGCGGTCTTTACTGGACGCTAGAGGAAGTCAACCAACGCTTAAGACAGAAAATGGTAGAAGAAACCGAGCATATTTGGAAGATTTCCCAGGAACTAGCCATATCCATGCGAACAGCCGCTTATGTCCATGCCCTACATCGACTTGGCGAAGCCATTAATGCCAAGGGTACGAGAGACTACTACATCAACGGTGGCATGTCATAGGCATCAGCAGCCTCGGCATAGACTAGCTATGCCGGGGTGTAAGGCAACTAATAATTTTAGATTTTTTGGTCTCCGTACTTAAGAGCTACTGTTAAGATGCAGTGAGTTCCGCCACTTCATCTTCATGAGTAAAACACTCTTCAATCTTGGCAACGTTCTAGCTCAACCCTCGGTGAAGAGCAAGTTGATTGCCTCCAGCCTGCTAATATCACTTCTAGGCGTAACGGGTACAACAGTCAGTGCCCAACAACAAACGACGCCGCCTGCTACTCAACCTCAACCAGCTGGAGTAACCAAGGCTACTGCCCAGCAACTGATGGGACAATGGCAAACAAAAGATGCCATTTCTGGCGATAAAGTCATGTTTGTTTTTACGCCAGAAGGCCAATTATTCATGGTGTTCCCGCCGCCGCCTCGGTCTAATATTAAATCTCCTGTTGCCATCAAAATGGCTTACAAGATCGATACGACGACCAAACCCATGCAAATCGATGTGATTACTGGGGCTGACAAGGCTGCCACGATATTCGATCTCACGACTGATGGCAAACTCCGTATGGAGTTAGACGGCATCCGCCCCGGACAAGCCAGACCTGCGGGTTTTGGTCCCAATGCGTTGTCATTTGAGAAAGTTTCCTCAGCAACAACGTTGCCTGAGAACGTTCAAGTGTTTGACCCTGAAAATCCACCAAAAGAGACGCCACAAGCGCCTCAGACGCCCCAGAAGCCAAATGGAGCAGCAAAGTAATTAAGTATTAGGCAATGGGGTATGAGTTTTGAGTTGTCCCAGACGCGATTCCCAGTCGTCTAAGTTTTGAGTTTAATCTCCCTCATCCCCAACCCTTCTCCCAGACTCCGGACTCCGGACTCCGGACTCCGGACTCACTCGATTTCGCGTTTCTGGATACAGAAATATCCATATTGCTGCCATGAAGATGGGATCGATTGTTAAGATCCAGTTAATTTCCGTATTGGACTGCAATGAGTTACACAGTTTTAAACGTCCGCAACCTGCAAGTTGAGTTTCAGACTGATGAGAAGCGAGTTTTGGCCGTTGACGATATATCGTTTGAGCTGAAGCGATCGCAGACTCTGGGTATTGTAGGCGAGTCAGGTTCGGGTAAATCTGTCACCTCCCTTGCATTAATGGGTTTGGTTCCTAGTCCTGGCAAAATTGCTGCTGGCGAGATTTGGTTTCGTTCCTACGAGGATAATTTAGCACCTGTCAATCTACGGGATCTGAGTGCTGACCAAATGCGGCAATACCGGGGCGGTAAAATTTCCATGATTTTCCAGGAACCGATGAGTTCCCTCAACCCGGTCTTTACCTGTGGGTTTCAACTAACAGAAGCAATTCGGCTGCAACAAAATGTAACGCCCGCCGAAGCACGGCGTCAGGCTTGCGCCCGCCTCCAAGAAGTGAAGCTGTTACCCAGCGATGAAGAATTGAAGCAATCTTATTTAAAAGAAGGATTTGAGAAATTTAGTGAAAGGGAAATTAATCGCCTGATCAACGAGCAAAAACTGGCGATGCTGGACAGATATCCCCACGAATTGTCTGGCGGTCAGTTGCAGCGAATGATGATTGCGATGGCGATATCTTGTAACCCAGATATATTAATTGCTGACGAACCTACTACTGCTCTAGATGTAACAGTCCAAGCGACTATCCTAGATTTGCTGCGCGAGTTGCGCGACCAGCGGGGTATGTCGATGCTGTTTATCACCCACGACTTAGGCATCATCGCCGAGATTGCTGATGTTGTGGCGGTGATGTATCAGGGCAAAATTGTTGAATACGGGCCTGTAGAGCAAATTTTTTCCAACCCGCAACACCCTTACACTAAGGGATTGTTGACGTGTCGCCCCCGTTTAGATAAGCGGTTGCGCCGTTTACCTACTGTGTCTGACTTCATGGAAGTGGTGACTGCGCCTAACGGCGAAGTAGAGATTCGAGAAAAGAAAATAGAAACCAACGGTGCCGGGAAAAGGGGAGCAAATGATGAAGAAGCAGATCCCTGGGAGTCAGATATCAATCTCGCGCCTTTCTCTGAAGAAGTATCGCCAGCGCAGATGAACGAACGGTTGGCGGAATTACAGCAGAATACGCCTATTTTGTCGGTCAATAATTTGCAGGTTGGCTTTCCAGTGCGCGGCGTATTGGGTGAAACTAAACGCTATTTTATGGCGGTAGATAATGTTTCATTTGATGTCTATCCTGGCGAAACATTGGGATTAGTGGGAGAGTCTGGCTGCGGAAAAAGTACGCTAGCCCGCACGATACTGCGATTGATTAAACCGATGAGCGGTCAGATCAAATTTAACGGTAGAGATGTTACCTACTTAAATAACAACCAGTTGCGAATATTGCGGCGGGAGATGCAAATAATTTTCCAAAATCCGTTTAGTTCGCTCGATCCGCGCATGAAGATTGGGCCAGCGGTGATGGAACCGCTGTTAATTCATGGAATTGCTTATAAAAGCCGCCGGGAGAAAAGCGATCGCGTGGCTTATTTGTTAGACCGCGTGGGCTTAAATCCTAATTGGATAAACCGCTATCCTCACGAACTTTCTGGCGGTCAACGCCAAAGGGTGTCCATTGCAAGGGCTTTGGCGCTGAATCCTAAATTTGTTATTTGCGATGAATCTGTTTCCGCGCTGGATGTTTCCGTCCAAGCGCAGGTGTTGAATTTGTTAAAAGAATTGCAGGGTGAGTTTAAGTTAACTTACATTTTTATTTCCCACGACTTGAGCGTGGTGAAATTTATGAGCGATCGCATCCTTGTGATGAACAAAGGCAAAATAGAAGAAATTGGCCCTTCCGAGCGCATCTACCGCGAACCGCAACAGGAGTACACTCGCAAGCTAATCGCCTCTATTCCCACTGGTACGCTAGAACGAATACACGAACGCCAAGCCCAGCGGACAGCGGTTAGATAAGCTTTATTTGCATATTTAGTAGAGCAAGCAATATGCCTGTTCTACACAAAATACCATACAAAAAATTAAATACGCTCCCCTCCCGTTCGGCAAAATAGCGGATTAAAACCACTTCCTACGAACGGGTGAATCTTTCAGGTGCTTTTTTGTTCATGCAAGTGGATGACCTGAATGTAGGAAGCGATCGCCCAACACAAAGATTTAACTTAGAGCTTATAAAGCAATAGCGCGGGCAAGCTTACGTGTTGTCCACCCTGCGATCGCAGTACCAAGAATTACGTCAGTCTAATTTTTGATATCTTTCACAGTTCCCTGTGATGTCAGTTACTTTGCGGCTAGCAAACGAACAAAATATTGCACCTGTAAAGCTAAGGCAAAAAAGGTAAATACAACATTTTGTATTATTCCTCATGCCTAAGTTTGTAACCGCTTGTAATTCCTTACCCTCTACCTGAATCTTATGACCGCTTTAACTGTTTTGAAAAAATTCTCAATGGTTATTACTGGAGCCACAGTTGTTGCTCTGGGAACAGGGACATCAGCACGCGCAGCATTACTCACAAGTCCTACAGATTCAGAATTATTAGGTAGTAAAGTTATTGACTTTGAAACTGCTCCACTGGGAAGTTTTAGTTCGCTAACACTTGGGGACGTGACTTTTTCAACCACTTCCGGGCGTTTAGCTTACATCAGCGATTGGTATTCCGGCGAGTGGAACGCACAGGGTAAGTCTTTGCAGAGTTCTTATGAGGATAATGTCACCTTTACAGCTCTAAAAATAGATTTTGCCAACCCAGTAACTGCATTTGGCTTTAACTGGGGAGCAGCTGATGAGTTTTGGAGTTTGACTGCATTTGACTCGGCTGGTAATGTGCTTGATTCTCAATATCTACCCACTCATCAGGGAGGTAATGACGACCAATTTTTTGGAATTAAAAATGCGACAGCACCTATCAGCTATGCAACCTTAGTACAAAAAAGTTACCCCCAGGCAGAGGTGGACTATGTGCTATTGGACAACTTTAAATATAGTTCGTTGCCTCAACCCATACCATCTAAACCTGTCCCGGAAGCTACTTCTACTTTAGGTGTGTTAGCTATCGGTGCTTTTGGTGCTGGTTCGTTGCTGAAGCGCAAGCAGGAACTAAAAATTTAAAAGTAAAAAAGCAAAAGCAAGATGGAAGATTATCCACATCATCTGCTTTTTGCTTTTGACTCGTTACTATTATCAACCCCGCGATTTAGGAGCGGGGTTATCTATTCTTTTGCCTTTTTACTTTATTAGCCGTTTGCTCTTTATTTCACGAGGGCGCGTAAGGCAAATTGGGGCAAAGCCATCATCCGTCGCCACCGCCAAGGTTCTTGATACAGCCGATAAAGCCATTCCAGGTGATTGTCAGCCATCCACGCAGGTGCGCGTGTTTTGACGCCAGCCCAGATATCTAAACTTCCGCCTACGCCAATCCAAACCGCATTGGGTACTAGATGGCGGTTTTGGGCAATCCACAATTCCTGACGGGGTACGCCTAAACCGACGAAAATTAAGCGGGGTTGTAAGTCTTTGAGGGTTTGTTGCAATTGTGGTTGTGCATCTGGCTCAACATAGCCGTGCTGGATACCTGCGATCGCTAACCCCTCTAATCGCTGTTGCCAAACATCTGCCGCAGTCTGCGCGACTCCCGGTGCGCCTCCATAGAAAAAAACTGGGCATGACTTACCTAATTGCCCAGCTTGTCGCAATAAAGCTTCTGCCAATTCTATTCCCGGACAACGCCGCAGGCGTCTGCCTTGGAGCCGCAAGTAAAGTACAACACCCGCACCATCGGGAATTACAAGCTCTGCCTGCTGAATGATATTAGCCAGAGTGGGATTCTGCTCTGCCTGCATAACCATTTCTGCATTCAGCGTCACCACATGACTTCCGATATTTTGGTGCAGGCGCGATAACAGCCAGCCCGAATAGTCATCAAACACGTGAACTGGTAAACCCAGGACCGGAAATTGTTCCAAAAATTGTGCGATCGCCTCAGACATAATCCAGTTTTTACACAGCCTCTGAACACACTACCATGAAAAGTTATCGCCTCCGGATGCTTTAAGTTATTAGGCTGTTTTACCCCTGCTTTACTGCCTCCTCTAGAGTTTAGCTAGCACGCTTTACAGAGCCATCAGCATATAGCTCTAGGGGTACTAACTCAACTTTACCGTTGATTTTTACTTTAGAGTAGACAATTCTGACTAATGGTGAATAATTTTGGTTGTAACGATGAGACATATAACTTGCCTCCTACCCTTTCAAGGCGAACATACGCTTTTTTATCTATTTATGTAATACAACTAATTAGTTAAAATTTTAACAAAAAAGATATTCTTTCTTGTAAAGATTTAAACAAGTTTTTTGTTCCGTGTAATTACGGGTTGCAGCATAATTTGGCGTTACATCAAAACAGCCTTTTAAACACCGAAATTACTGACTAATGCTTGCTGTTAGCGTAAGCTTGGGCTTAGTAACCCTATTCCTGATGCTAGATTGGCGCTCCTGTGGGTACGCCTCTCCCCTTATCAAATATGTATTAGTCGCATTTTTCTTAACAATCCAGAAGGCTTATGCGATCGCAGTTTTAAAGTATAGCTTAATAGTTCTTAACCATCCTTGACTGAAGCAGAACGAGCCAGCTGGCATGAAATTTTCCAAACGTTGAAGTATTGCATAAATTTCGTACAATTAATCGCCTTCCCTGTGTTGCAAGTTGAATGGGGGATCTATAAATACTGAACAAGCAGCTTCATAACTTATAAATAGACCCCTACTTTATTACACTGCGGCAATATATCTATTGCACCAGACCTGGTAAACCATCGCCCTTTTGACCCACAAATTTAACCTTACGATCTGCGCCAACATCATACTGCCAACTGTGTTTATAAACATTATCTTTACCCCAAGTAGATGCAAAAATAACGCTGTAACCCCCTCTCGGCTTACGGGAATTAACTATTAACGTCAGCGTCATCGCTTTATTGCAATTCTTCATCAGTTCTGGCGGAGGCGGTGCGCCGCAAGTATTGTAACCCGTCTGCACTGAACCGGGTTGATCTGGCCATGCCGCAGGGTAGCTACCTACTACTGTTGGCCCTTCGTAAGCATAGATTCGAGGCCCAGATTTTTGTTGTCTTGCCACCTCTTTAACTAATTTAATGGCTTCTCTAACGCTAAGTTGCTTGCTTATCCTCGCTTGCGTAGGACGTTGCACAATAAATTGATGGTTGGGTTGCAGTAGTAATGGCGATATGCCTGCTATCTGCAAGCTTAAAAGTAAAGCCGGAAAGATCATTTTAACCGCGCCACTTGGGAGATTGTTCTTCCCATCTAGAGCGCCGGATATTTGCTAAAGTTCCCCTGCTATCATCTTTTTTCAGCAAGGATACGGCCCCTCATAGTATGAAATTAAGCGATCGCCTGTTTCCCCAATAAAACTAACTTGATTACCTACAGCAATATGGAAATACCAGCTATGCTTAAATTTATCTATATTGGAATGGCTACTGCCCCATTTTGATGTTAATATAACGTTTTTGCTTTCTACAGCTAAGTAGGCTTTTGCAGTGTCTGATTTAATATTAAATAAGCGTTTTAATTTTTGAACTAAAGTTAGTGAATTATCTTCTTCAGAGGCAATTTTTCCTTCAACTACTATTGAAACCAACTTAATTGCGGGCATCATCTCAAGTGGAATCGGAGTGCCGGTAATATACTGTAAGTAAAGAATCTTTTCTTCGCCAGGTATAGATGGCCATTTTTCAACACACTCACCGCGATTTTCATAAATGCGAGGCGGAGATGGCAGGAGAATGGCTACTTCTTTAGCTAAAATAATTGCTTCAGTAGGACTTAGTTCTGAGTGCATATAAAGTGTGAGGAGGTAGATTAATCTCTTCTACGTCCTCACACTCTATAATTCCCGACTATTTCATTTGTACGGGAACTTTCAAACCTTCTGCCGATAGCTTACCATCTGGTTGGATAGATTCGCCTTCGATGAAGGAACGCAACATCCAAGCCATTTCTTCGTGCTGTTCCATCAAGCCAGTTAAGAAATCAGCTGTTCCCTGATCGTGGAAACTTTCACCAGACTGATCTACGTGGTCGCGCAGATTGCGGATAACTTGCTCGTGATCTGCCACTAGGTTTTCTACCATCCCAAAGGCATTGGGCAAACTACCTGGATCTTCCTTGATAGAAGCGTATTTCAAAAAGCCTTCAGCTGTACCAACTGGATATCCACCCAACTGGCGAACCCGTTCAGCTAATTTGTCAATGTTTTCAGTCAATGCAGTATAGTGTTCCTCGAACAAGGTATGCAGGGAACGGAACTGGGGCCCAACGACATCCCAGTGGTACTTTTTGGTTTTTATCAACAGCAGATAGGCATCTGCTAGATCTTTATTCAACAAATCAACGACGCCTTGACGCTGCTCTTGTGATAAACCTATGTTTAAAGGGCGCATTAAGTTTTTCTCCACTATTTGACACTATATCTAGTGCAACAAATCTATACAGAAGCGCCATCAGTCATAAGAGCGATCGCCCGATCCTTCGTTGGTACTAATAGCATCACCCTAAGTAGCCACACAAATCAGGCTTTGTGAATATTGCCAATAGCGCTAACTTTGACGCGGTGCAAAAGTTTTTCTCCGTGTCTGTAGCCGATGTTACGCACTCTCACGGTTTGCCCTGGTTGTGCGGTTCCCTCGATTAGTTGATGCAACTGGGGATCGTAAGCTATTTCTTCACCGACGGATGCGATCGCTTCCACTCCCCACTGTTGCACCAGCTTTTCCACCGGACTCACCAGACGCAACAAGTTCACCGCAGGTAGCTGGGGATTTTCCTGCGCTTTGTACGCAGCGGTCGGCCAAAATAGTAAAAAAGATTCCAGCGCTTGCAAACTCGATTGCTGAAATTCCTGCTTCAGCGTCTCCCGCTGCTGTTCGAGTTGCGTCTGTAGCCTCTGATACTCTTTCCTCAGCGCCACTACACCTGATTCTGCTTCAATTTGCCCAAAAGTCTCCAGTAACTCGCTAGCGGACACTTTCAGTACTTGACTCAGCTTGACGAGGGTCTCTACTCGCATCTGCGCCACCTCCCCCCGCCGCAAGCGCATCACTTGACGTTCTGAAACTCCAGCTGTGCGACTCAGCTGTTTAAAAGTAGAAACACCCCCCTGCTGCATTAATTGCTGCAACTGGTGGGTGAAATTTTGCTGGTCCTGATTCATGGTTCGTGGTTCAGTGTTTATCGTTCCTGAGTATCAACAATGAACCATGAACCATCAACACTAAATGCTCAAAACTACTCTTCCAGCAGGCTTCTTAGCATCCAGGCCGTCTTTTCATGTACTTGCAGCCGCTGGGTTAACAGGTCTGCTGTGGGTTCATCGTTCACTCGTTCAACTGTGGGGTAGATAGACCGAGCCGTTCGCGCTACAGCTTCTTGACCTTCCACAAGCAGGCGGATCATGTCGGTTGCCTTGGGAACGCCTGGAGTCTCTTCAATCGAGCTTAAGCGTGCAAAGTCGCTGTAAGTGCCAGGAGCAGGGAATCCTAGCGCTCGTATCCGTTCGGCAATCAGATCGACAGCTAGCGCTAGTTCAGTGTATTGTGTCTCGAACATTAAATGCAAGGTTTGGAACATCGGGCCAGTGACATTCCAGTGGAAGTTGTGAGTTTTCAGGTAAAGCGAATAGGTATCAGCCAATAGTCTTGACAGCCCTTGGGCAATTTCTCCCCGGTCTTTGTCGTCAATTCCGATGTTGATTTTCATGCCTTGGTCTTGAGCTTGCATAAATTTCTCCTTTTAGGTAGAAAAACTCGTTTATTGCTTAAGTTTATGCCATATGCATCCGCAGGACTGAGCGGGGCGCCCTGCGAACGCGGGCGAGAATTGTTTCCTTGCCAAGACGCTGGCAAGCTTCGTAGCGGTGACAGCCTGAGAAGCCGTAATACTTTCCATCCACTTCAAGTACGTCGATGGGTTCTTGTTGACCAATTTCTCGAATTGATTCCATCAAAGCTGCTACCTTCGTCTGGTCATTTTCTCGCGGTAGCGGACGGTGAATCTGTCGCAGGGGAATCTCTTGTACCCTGATCATGAGACTTGTCGCTGACTCCATATTGCTTTGTTCTCTAATCATACTCGTTATGAGTTTGAGTTACCACTAATTAGACAAAAAAATTAGCTGGATAATTGCTAATTACCAATTAGCAAAAAGCAATAACGACCTCTAACCGAAAAATTGTTGAAAGACGTACAAGATTGTTCTAGGCTGTCTAGGAACATATATCGAGCCACAAAGAACCCGGTTCAGCTAAAAAAGTTAGGTTATAGAAATTGTCCAGTCTTCTATCCTGAAAGAGTTCATGGAAAAAAAGGGTTGTATCTTGAGGAAAAGTAATTACCCCACCCAGCAGCCCAATAGGGAAATGATTTGTCATACTCCGACGGTGAAAAGATTAAGCCACTGGCCGCGCACCCTTCTGGCGGCAATGTGTTTGGTCGGGCTTACTGCTGCATCTGAACCTGCTCCGAAACCGACGGATGTGGAACTGAAGGTGGGTATCGTGCAGCGATTTGGCGACGAACCAACCGATCAACTGACATTGCGGGCAACAGATGGCGATCGCTTGATTTTACGATTTTTGGGTGGCGACATGAAACCGCAAACCCAGCAAGTCAAGACCGTCAAAGTGGAAGTGCAGATGCAACCGCTGCCTTCCCCAACAGTCGAAGAACAGCTTGTACTCGGCAACTACCGCAGCTTCGAGACTGCGGAAAACAGCGCTCTTTCTTGGCAGGCAAAGGGAATTGAGGTCGAGGTGACTCAGCCAGATCGCTGGCAAGTGTGGGCAAAACGGGATGTTTATAAGACACCTTTAGTAAGGCGGCTGCTGCTGGAAAGTCTCAACGCCCAAGGCAATAAAACAGCTTACCTAGATACCCAAGTCCAACCGCTGGTTCCACGAGTTAGTTGGCTAGTGAATGGCTTTCGCTACACCCGACAAGAGTTGGATATTAGCAGTGGCAAAAATCCGATTAAAGTCAGTAAAGGTGAAAAGGACAAATCACCTCGCGTGTATGGTGGCAGCCTGCGAATACAGCCAAATGCTTATGGCACTTACACTGTAGTTAACCAAGTACCGCTAGAAACCTATCTGCGGGGCGTCGTACCGCACGAAATTGATGGCGGTGCGCCTTATGCAGCAAATGAAGCACAGGCTATCATAGCGAGGACTTATGCCTTGCGGAACCTACGACGATTTGCCCCTGATGGTTATGAGCTGTGTGCCGATACGCAGTGCCAAGTTTATTACGGCTTGACGGGTACGGTGAAAATAGCAGATCGGGCGATCGCGGCTACGCGAGGCCAAGTGCTAACTTATCAAAACGAGCTGGTCGATGCCCTTTATTCAAGTACAACGGGCGGCATTACAGCACAGTTTAGCGATGTGTGGAATGGCCCAGAGCGTCCTTATTTGCAAGCTGTCGTTGATTCCTCCTCAAATATTTGGGATTTGTCGCGGCAGAGTTTGGCGGACGAGAAAAATTTCCGCACCTTTATTAACCTGAAGGATGGATTTAATGAAAAGGGCTGGAGTACATTCCGCTGGCGCAGGCAAAGTACTTTGACGCAAATAACGCAGGATATGCAGCGTTATTTAACAAAAACCAAAAATCCCCTAGCGGGCTTTAAAACTATTAAGCAGTTGCAAGTAGTACAGCGATCGCCCTCTGGACGAATTCTCAAACTTGCTGTCCACACCGATAAAGGCATCGTTGAAATCCAAAAAGATGATGTCCGCAGCGCCTTCATGGCACCCCGCAGCACGCTTTTTTACCTCGATCCAATTTTGGACAAGGATAACAAAACTCTAAAGGGTTATGCTTTCGTAGGTGGCGGTTTTGGGCATGGCGTAGGTATGAGCCAAACTGGCGCTTCTAATCTGGCTAAAATGGGTTGGTCGAGCCAGCAGATTCTCAACTTCTACTATCCGGCTGCTCAACTTCAGTCCCTCAATGATTCAATTATCTTTTGGCAAGATAAACCCGCACAACCCACAGCCGGAGCTAAAAAACACGGCGACCTGAGCCTACGATGAGTCGCTCATCAGCTTCTTAGCAGAGCCGGGGGTGAGAGAGGGAAAAATTCCCATCAATTACCCCTTTATACTTACCAATTACCTATTTTCCCTTCACATTAAATACAAACTAATTAAGCAGGAAAACCTGTAGGTTTCCTGCTCCATAAATCAACTATTCGATTGTCTTTTGGCAATGTGTCTCTGCCATCCCGACACCGACATGAGCTGTAACTTATGAGTGATGAGTTTTCAGTTAAATTCCTCTTGCACTAATTACTCATCACTCATCGCTTATGACTTTTAGTACAGTTCTTCTTCTTGGTGGGTAAGAATTGTGCAGTCAGATTTGGGGTAAGCTACACAGGTAAGGACATAGCCAGCTTCAATTTGATCGTCATCCAGGAAAGACTGGTCAGACTGGTCAACTTCGCCACTTTCGATTTTGCCAGCACAGGTCGAGCAAGCACCAGCCCGACAAGAGTAAGGTAGGTCGATTCCCTGCTCCTCAGCGGCGTCGAGAATGTAGGTATCGTCGCTAACATCAATTGTGGTGTTCAGTCCTTCTGTGTCGTTCTTTAACGTTACTTTATAAGTTGCCATGCAGCGTTCCTCTCAAGGTTTTAAACGGCAGGGGAAATCATTTGAAGCAAACTCTGAATGCTATTTTCGTTCAGGCGTTGGTCTTCTAGGATTCATTCCCTTCAATTCTGATACTACGAGAAAAACCATAGGCTTTTTCACTAAATTTGTGGCTGGGGTGAATGGTATTCGTAATGAAATTTCACAAATACATCCTATTTACTTATAGCTATCAGACTGCTGGTAGAGTGATGGTAGGATATTTAGCTGCAATATTTTCTTAGGTCTTTAGAGTTCATTCTGAACAGTTAACTGCCCTTAAAAGGCAAACTATATTAGTAAGGGTTATAAATAAAGTTAATAAAAACAATTAATCCTTAGATTAGCAGCAAAGAGAGGCAATAGGATGCACGATAAAGGAGGGGAATAGTTTAGTGTTAGAACCACATTCACATAATGCCAATATCGGTCAACAGCCCTAGTAAATATTGTCAGCAGCCGATTCGCGTAGGTCTCGTGGGAACAGGTTATGCTGCTAAACTGCGAGCGGAAACATTGCAAGCTGACCCGCGATCGCATATTGTTGCAGTTAGCGGCCATACACCAGCGAATACTGAAGAATTTAGTCAAAGTTACCAAGCCCTTGCCTTAACATCTTGGGGAGATCTGGTGGATCGTCAGGATGTGGATTTGGTAATAATCTGCACCGTTAATAGAGATCACAGCGCGATCGCCAGAGCAGCCCTAGAAAAAGGCAAGCACGTTGTCGTCGAATATCCTCTATCCCTAGATGTGGATGAAGCCGAAGAACTAATCGCCCTAGCTGAATCTAAAGATAAACTTCTACATGTAGAACATATTGAACTGCTCGGTGGATTGCATCAAGCATTGCAGCAATTTTTACCCGCAATTGGTAATACTTTTTATGCACGCTACAGCACCATCAATCCACAGCGACCAGCACCCCGCAAGTGGACTTACAACAAAGAGCTGTTCGGCTTTCCCCTCAGCGCCGCCCTCTCTCGCATCCAACGCTTTACCGACTTATTTGGACAAGTTTCATCTGTTTCTTGTCAAACCCAGTATGTGGAGAGTGACGACGAATTTTACAAGAGTTGTATCTGCACAGCAGGGCTGAAATTTACCAGCGGTTTGGTGGCTGAGGTAATTTATGGAAAAGGGGAAAGTTTCTGGCAACCCAGCCGCCTTTTTGAAGTTCACGGCGAACAAGGAGCGTTAATTTTTGATGGAGATCAAGGTAAGCTGCTCAACGAAAATGGAACCACGCCAATTGAAGTAGGAACGAGGCGGGGCTTGTTTGCCAAAGAAACGAGTATGGTGTTAGACCACTTGATTGATGGTACGCCGCTGTATATTACCCCAGAGGCTAGCGTGTACGCGCTAAAGGTTGCAGATGCTGCCCATCGTTCTGCTCAAACAGGTGAGACAATACTGCTGTGAATTGAAATTAGATAATTTATCTAATTGGCTCCAAGGTCAGAAGATTTTACATAATAAAATCTGACAAGTCACAAATTGCCGCATTTGCCAATCTCTAGAATTTGCCAGCCCAGAGACGCTTCGCGGGAGTCCAATTCGTCAATTTAGACCCCGGCAATACTTAGGACAAATTTGACGCACTTGTTGGTACTTTAAACTGGGGAAAGTTATCCTCTAAAGGGTAAATTTGGCCTGGTAAAGCCGCCTTATAACTGGAGCAAATGCGAAAAATTTCTGCATTTGACTAATGAGTAATGACCAATTGGACGCCTATCCACGCAAAGCTACAGCGATCGCTAAAACAGCGCCACTTATTTGAGCGAAACCAGCGTTTGTTAGTGGCTCTATCTGGGGGACAAGATTCGCTGTGCTTAGGCAAATTACTGTTAGATTTACAACCTAAGTGGGGTTGGCAATTAGCGATCGCTCACTGCGACCACCGCTGGGAGTACGATACTGGCATCGCTGCTCATGTTGAAGGCGTAGTGCAGTCTTGGCAATTACCCTTCTACCTCAAAACCGCTATTGAAGTGACCCAAAGTGAGGGTGCGGCGCGGCAGTGGCGCTATAAAGCTTTGAGCGAGATAGCTACCGAACATGGATATGAATGCGTCGTTACCGCCCATACTCAGAGCGATCGCGCCGAAACTCTCCTGTTTAACTTGATGCGCGGTTCCGGTGCTGATGGATTGCAATCCCTATCGTGGCGACGACATTTGGCTGAGGGAATACAACTGGTGCGCCCGTTATTAGAAGTAAGCAGGGCTGAGACATTACAGTTTTGTCAGGAATTGCAGTTGCCCATTTGGGAAGACGTTTACAATCAAGACCTTAAGTATTCTCGCAACCGCATTCGTCTGGAGTTACTACCGCAACTAAGAACCCACTTTAACCCCCAAGTTGAGCAAGCCTTAGCCCAAACTGCTGAACTTTTAAGAGCAGATGTGGAATATTTGGAGGAGCAAGCAAGCCTACTGCGACAAGAAATTATGACAGATAACCAAGGGCTAGGATTAAATCGCCGAGTGTTGGGCGATGCGCCCTTGGCTCTACAACGCCGCGTCGTGCGACAGTTTCTCCAGCAATTGCTAGCCAGCGCCCCTAGTTTTGAGCAAATAGAAAAGGTAACTGCTTTAATTACAGCCCCGAATAAATCGCGAACCGACCCTTTTCCTGGAGGAGCGATCGCAGAAGTTAATGGCGAATGGATAATTTTGAATTATGAATTTTGAATTATCGAGTCAAAAAACCTAACTTAGCACTATCTTAAACAACTCGCAAAGCTATTTTTTTGCTGGGCAGCGATCGCAGAAGTTAGAGGCGAGTGGATTAAGCCAAAAGGCAAAATTTAAAGGAAAAAGAACTAATTCTTTCCTGGCTTTTGCCTTTTCACCTTTTACTTTTTACTTTAATTACGCTGCGTTCGCCTGACCGTTCATCAAATTCATCATAACTTGCCGCATTTCAGCAACTGATTGCAGTTGATAATTAGCCGTTTCTTGAATTTGATTGATAGCACCCGCCATAGCTTCCAACCTTTGTTTGGTTTCATCAAGCTTATCCTGCATTGGTTGCAGCATTTCTTGATAGATATTCACCTTGCCCCAAAGTTCGGCTGCTTGCGATCGCAGGTTCTGCAAATTTTGCTCCATGTTTTGCAGCTCGTTTTGCTTCGACTGGTGTTCGCTGGCTTGATGATTAATCATGTCCTGCGCTTGCTGAATGCTTGAGCGCATCTGCTCAACCTCGCGTTCCAGCTTTTGCAAGTGTTCCCCTTGTTGTTGTCTTTGCGACTCTAGGGTAGTCAAAACGGGACCCAAGTCAATCTTGTGGCTATCTGGCCCATCATTTTCCGCAATTCCTTGTCGCCGCCGCAGGACGCGAGAGTGTTGATTTAAAACTTCTTCTCGCTCCCGCAAACTGCGGCGTTGACCGACGAGGGTTTCATCGAGCATTTGGTAGCGATCTTGCTCTTCTGCTAGCTGGTTTTCCAGGCCTAAGCGATCGTACTCGCTAGCTTGGTTTATCTTATTTTTTAATTCTTCAATGTCGTCGCTCTGCAAAGTCAGCTCTTCTTCCTGGTCATTAACAAAGCGTTTTACTTTCTCTAAATCTTGTTGGAGATTGTTTACAACTCCTTGCAACTCTCCTAAAGGCATTTTTTCGAGTGCCGCAATATCGACCTGCTGGCCAATTTTCACATCTGCGGATGTTGTAGCCATCCGAGAAAGTTGCTGGTGCAGCTCTTCGTGTGTCTGTAGCTGTAGACGAAGCATCGAGGCTGACTCCTGCTTCATTTCTAGGGCATTTTGCTGAACTTTTAGAGCAGTTTTTGCCTGTTCAAGAGATGTTTGCACTTGTTGCAACTCTTGCTTGCGGTTTTGCAAATCTTGCATCTTTTGGTCAACTTCGGCTTGGCGCTGTTGAGCGGCTTGGTTCAGCTGCTCCAACTGCTGCCAGTGGTTAATGAGTACAGCCTGCTGCCCGTTGCTTACTTCAAAGGCTTGATTCAGTTGTTCTTGTACTGCGTCTGTTGGCGCGATCGCTCCCGACAGGCGATTTAGTAAGTCTTGAATCTTAAGCGCTTGCTCGTCATCTAATACAGCTGACTGCTGATACTCAGCGGAGCGTTCCTCCAATCGGCGCTGTTCGCCTCGCAGGTGTTCCCACGCACCCTCCATTTCAGCGGTTTTGCGCTCAAACTCCTCCCGAAGCTTTTCAGCTTCTTCCCTAGCGCTTTCTATTTCCTGACGTTGCTGTTCTAGCCGTTCCAGGTCTTCGTCTATTTGGGGTAACTGTTCGAGCCGCGCTTCCAATTCCATCTCGCGCCGATTTAGCTCCTGACTTTGATACGTCAGCGACTGCTTCCACTGTTCAATTTCTTCTTCCTGAGTTTTGGTTTTTTCTATCTGTTTGGAGAAATTTTGTAAGATGCTGACCAACTGACGCCCAGCCTCTGTTGGCGGACGCTGCACTTGTCGATTACCACCCAGATCGATTAGCACCAAAACCCCAGCATTCATGTTATTGGCTTCTTCGGGAGCCGGAATAGTTTCTTCACCAGGGACGGCGCTCCAACTCTGGTCAGTCCGCTGACAAGCCAGCAGTTTAAGCTCAGTCTTAAAGCCCATGATTCCAGTTTTCTGCTTTTGTACTTCTGCTAGATACAGCACACTGATCGTCCTCTTGATGTGTCTTGTGCCCGAATGCGCGATCTATGAAAGCGTATGCGCCTGCAAGCGCTGTTCGCGTGTTGTGTAAATGCCCTACTTGCTGCTTTTTGTAGGGTTCGTGACGTATCCCAATCGTGCGTTAGATTTTGTATTTTGGAACGTTGCCTCCACTAATAGTTTAGTTTCTTTGATTAAACCAAGTTTAGGAAGACAACTTCTCACCGACTGCTTAGTACGCGACCCTGTACCATTTTTTATCAGCAAAACAACTCTTGCGGATTTTGTACAGACTACCTATAGCAGTCTCTACCAAGTCGATCCTCCGAAAGTACTACTCATTACAATTGATAGCAACCTTTTAGATAAACTTACGCAACTTAAATCTATAATTACATTCCCCGACCGTTAGCTCAACGAGGGAGGCGCGATCGCCGATCTCTGAGTGGGCGATCGCTACAAATACCCTACGCCAGAGCCAGACGGGACACTTGGCGATTAACTCACTCCTCGCTTAAGAGAGTAATACTAACCTGGATAGGCCCTGTTATGGAAGTCTCAGTCGAACAAAGAGCCGAAAAGGGCAGCCTACGGCTAAAAATAGAGAATCAAGCCCCCGAACCATTACACAAAACAGGCGAGTGTTAGCCGCAACGCCAAGTCTTAAATTAAACTAAACCTATATCTGGATTTAGCATGCGGCTCATGTCTAAGTTGAAACGCGAGCAGCGGCGTATAGCGTTATACCCTTTGCGATCGCAAATATTTACAAGCTAATGGGCTAGTTAATTTTCAATTTAGCATTGCCCCGCAAACAGTGGTAGAGAATTGGCGCTACCAGCGCCAGTTACACAGATAATATCGCAGCTGCCAAAACAGCCTTCTCCAGATACTCAACGGTAGCGGCATTCGGAAAAGTTCACGACGGCACAGCTTAAATTAGAGTACATACTTCGTGCCAACACCCCTTCTCATAATAAAACCTCAATAAAAAAGTAGGTGAGAGCGGTATTAAAAGCTCAAAGCAGCATAGGCAGGATTCGGCTGTAAAAATTTATATAGAAGGTGTGTAGTCTGGAAATACAACTAAAACGATGGCCAGAAGCAAAAAACAGCTATTGGCCGATGGCGCGGATGGCATGGCCTTAAGGCCAGAGTTCAAATCATAATAACTCATGCGGCACGAGCGCACTCCCACCGATGCTTGTCCTCAACCCTTAGTTTATTTATTAAACGGTTTTTAGGAGCGCGTTTTCATTACATGCAGGGAACCTTAAATGAAATTGATATTCGCAGCATCCTGCAACTGATCGAATTAGGTCAGAGAACGGGCGAACTGCTCGTAGAGACATACAGCTCTATTGAAGTATACGGCTCTCTAGGACGGTCGCGTGGCTCCAACCGTGAAGCGAAACGTCGTCAAACAGGGTCTTTTTGGCTTGTCTTCTTCCTCAACGGCCAAATTGCATATGCTGCTGATGGGGACGCGAGTTTGTCACGTCTGGGAGACTACTTGCGACGCTACAAAGCCAAAGCTGCACTTGATAGCTTGGAAGTTCCATTAAGTGCTTCTACCAATTCGCTTGAATACGGCTACCTGTGGGCGCTACTAGAAAATCGGGTTTTGACACCAGCTCAAGGACGCAGCATTATCAAAGGCATGGTGCATGAAACTCTGTTTGACTTGCTTAGCCTACACAGTGGTTCTTTTATATTCGAGATTGGTCCGGCTTTAGCACCGCAACTAACGACCTTGGAGATTGGGCCTTTAGTGACTCAGATTATGAAGCAGGTGCAGGAGTGGAAGCAGTTTCATCCACATATCCAGTCACCCAATCAGTGTCCGGCGATCGCTGATGCTGCCCAATTACAAACTAGCCTGCCCAAAAATGTTTTTAATACTCTCCACGTTTTTGCTGACGGCAAAACATCCCTGCGTCAGATAGCCAGAATACTAAATCGCGATGTGTTAACGGTCGCTAAAGCGATTTATCCTTATGTACAAAGCGGCTCAGTGCAACTTCTAAGTTCACACAGCGCAGTTTCTACTACCCCTACAGATATGCCAAGCCTAAAACAGGAATTGGGGATGGGGGAAACCCAAATCGTTCCTCACGTTGTTTGTATTGATGATGACGTAGCGATTGGGAAGGCTGTGGAGTATATTCTGCAAGCTAAGGGGTATCAAGTTACTGTGATTAGGAATCCCCTTTCGGCACTTAGTCTCGTATTCCAATTGAAACCTAACTTGCTATTGTGCGATATTGCCATGCCAGAACTGGATGGATACGAGATTTGTGCGATGCTACGCAAGTCAACTGCCTTTCGGCAGACTCCAATCATCATGCTGACTGGTAAAGATGGATTTATTGACCGGGTTAGAGCGCGAATGGTAGGGTCAACTGACTACCTAACTAAGCCTTTTGGAGAAAGTGAGTTATTGATGCTAATGGAAAAATATATAGGGCCTGGTGACAGGTCAGCATATAAACCCCTCGTCAGAACAGGCGCAAA
This sequence comes from Microcoleus sp. FACHB-831, assembly GCF_014695585.1. NCBI lineage: Bacteria > Bacillati > Cyanobacteriota > Cyanophyceae > Oscillatoriales > Microcoleaceae > Microcoleus > Microcoleus sp. FACHB-831. The sequence goes on from NZ_JACJON010000075.1 coordinate 200,893, forward strand.
TGCGTTAGAAGATGAGATAGAAGAAAAAGATAAAAATGTAATAGAAAATCAGGAGCCAACTGGATTAGGCACAGATCCCTCATAGAAGTAGCGAGAGGGTGGTGGCTCTAAGATGAGCAAGGTGTAGTAAAAGATTAATGATGTAATGGGATACTTGAGTCAATACAAGTAAGCAAAGGTGAAAGCCACCTAGATCGCTAACCATTGATGTTGAATTGGCTTTTGAGGTAGGTAGAGAGTTATGAGTACAGTTCTGGTTGTGGAAGATCAGCGATCGCAACGGGAGATGATCGCAGACCTTCTCAAAGGAAGTGGATTAACAGTTACAGTAGCCACCGATGGCGTCGAAGCTTTAGAACAAATCCAGGGGCATTGCCCAGACCTGGTTTTGTTGGATATAGTCATGCCCCGAATGAATGGTTACGAGGTTTGCAGGCGTCTCAAGGCGGACCCGAAAACCCAAAGTATGCCAGTTGTAATGTGTTCTTCCAAAGGGGAAGAATTTGACCGCTATTGGGGCATGAAGCAAGGTGCTGATGCATATATAGCCAAACCCTTTCAGCCAACAGAGCTGATCGGCACGGTCAAACAGCTGCTACGAGGCTAATACCCTCGTATAGGCAGAGGCGAGTCTGGCTCGGCTAGAAATCAGCTTTTGTCTAGAGCATTCAGCTCCACAGTCTAAAATCTAAAGACCAAAGTATAAAGTTTAAGATCTAACCTCTATGGTAGGCAATCCAGACTTTTTAACCGCCAGCGCTGGGGATCACGCACCCGAATTTCAGGAACTGGAGAGTCCTGAAGGTGAACTGCACCTGCGGTTTTTCGTGGCTTCTGGTAGCGAATTTGCTCTACCGGCCACAGGAATTCGCGAAGTACTATCGCGATCGCCAGATCAAATTACCCCCATTCCCAATGCTTCTCCCTTGCTCTTGGGAACGCTCAACTGGCGCGGACAGGTAATTTGGGTCGCAGATTTAGGACAATTTCTGGGTGATGGGGCTGTATTAAATACGGATAGACCAGAAATACCCGTCATTGCCGTCGAAGACCAAGACACAACAATGTTAGGTTTGGCTGTTGAGCGTATTTATGGCATGGACTGGCTAGATCTTGATGATTTGCAAATGTCAGCGAACGTGCCGGACAGCATGGCCGCCTTCCTCCGAGGTGAGTGGGTGATAGACGAAGGGACGAATCAGTATCTCCGCCTGTTAGACCAAGTAGCAATTCTTCGTTCAGCCCGATGGGCAGCATGAAAAAATAGTTTTGAGTGTATGGGTGAAGTATACGCTAACAAAATTTATGAATCCTCCCCTGGCTATTCACCATGATTTTCTGCTACTAGGCAACCATAACCCGCCCTTACAGAGTTTTGAATTGGAAAAAACAAAAAAGTATGATTTAACTCAAAACTAAGGGGGATATTTAGTTGTCAATCTATTGGTTTTTATTTGTTAGTCGTTGAGTTAATTAAAATTTTTCTCAAACCTCATGCCGAAGCTAAACACTCAAAACTCTCCAGGGAGGAGGCAAATGGGATCAGGTACTGATTACGGCCAAGAATATCAACAGGCTGAAAAAGCCTACATACAGGGCAACTACGAACAGGCTGCTGTCTTTATTGACAAGTTGGTCGAACACTTCCCCGATGAAGCGAGTGCCCTTTTACTTCGAGGCCATATCTACTGCGGCTTAGGACAGTACGATATCGCACGGGAACAGTACGAATCGGTGCTGGGACTGAATGCCTCTCCCGATTTTATTGATTATGCGAACAATGGCCTGGAATACGTCAATCAATGCCTCGCTTCGGTACAAGTAGCCGATGGGGGAGCAGCTTTAGAAGACCCGAATATTGATTATCAAGACAATGACGACAATTACCTCGGAGCCGGGGATGCTGTTGAGAGCTGGCAGGAATTAGAAGACCCCAACTTTCAAGTGGCGAGTGATTTTGACTATGCCAGCTTGGATGCTGAATATCCCGATTTCCAGCATGGGGAATTGGCATCATCAGATCCCTTTACAAACGGACTGGCCTCCGGGGAAGAGATAGATTATGGGTTAGGACATAACGAGGGCAGTGCAAATCCCTTTGCTTTTACTGAATCGTCCTCAGACCATGATTGGCAACAGGTTGAGGAAACCGATACGCCTGACTTATTCCCCTTAGGTTCGCAAACATATCTAGACGAAAGCATTGACGATCCAGAAGTTTTTAGTTCTGAATCTAACTTGTTTGCAGATTCTGGACACCATTCATCAGAAGAGCAGACGCTTTATGACCCTTTAGCTAACCAAAATTACCAAGAAACAATTAATTTACCTAACGTAAGTTCTCCACCTCATGCCTTTGAGGACGAAACATTGTTAATGAGGTCAGGAGAGCTTGAAAACACGTTTACAAGCGGCTCGGACGACTTTATAAAGTCCAGAGGGGGTTCTTCTGACGACACAGAACCTTTTGCTGCGAATATTTACGGTCAGGATAATGAAACTTTGTTTGCTCCCTCTGGCCAGAATGGATTTAACCCCCCAGAACACTTCGACTTTGACGCATTTGACTCAGCCTTTGGAGAAGAAGATTCCTTGGGGATAAACTCGGCAGCTTCTCTTGATGCTGACGAGATGAACTCGCTTGGTTCTGGGTATTCAAGTAGTTCTCGAATGGACTTCTTGGATGAATTCGATGAATTTGACGATCTTGGCTCGATCCCAGATTTTGATATGTCGGATCGGGACAATGGCTTGCCGTCGTCTGGTAGTAATGGGTCTGACTCGGGTTTCTCTAGCAGCACGGGGCCGATATCTGGGAGATTAGCCAGCCGCGATCGCAACGGCATGGAAAGTTCAGGGCGCGGCTCTCGAAGCACTCTGGGTGGCGATGAAGATATATTCAGCATTACAGGAACATCTGACCTGAATAATATCGGCGGCGCACCTGAACAAGTACCAACCTTTACGCAACAGTCGGTCGGCAACCTCGATCCGGCGGTAACGGTTGAGCAAGGCTGGCTAGCACCCTTTGAAAATACTCCTCTGCCTAAAAAACCCTTGATTACTGCGGCTGCTACGGGGGTTGTATCTGCAATATGCGTGGCAGCAATTAGCTTCTTGGCAGCAAGTACAGCTCCGAAAGAAGGCCAAGCTGTTACAATTTCCCATCTTCGCAATACTGGGTGGGTAATGAGTCTGGCAGCAGGATTCGCCGGGTTTGGCACAAGCCTGTTTTTAGGTCAAGTTACTACTCGTCAGATAAAGCGTGCTAGTGAAGATTTGCAAAACCAGTTCGAGGCAGTCTCGCAAGGTAATCTCTCCGCCCAAGCTACCGTTTATTCTGAGGATGAATTTGGGCGTTTAGCAGCTGGCTTCAACCAGATGGCGCGGGTGATGATGACGACTATGGGCGAGGCTCAACGCAAGGCCGAAGAGCAAGAGCAGGCTAAGGAAGACCTGCAACGCCAAGTGATTCGACTCCTAGATGATGTGGAGGGTGCGGCACGGGGAGACTTAACCGTTCAGGCAGAAGTCACAGCCGACGTTTTGGGAGCCGTCGCGGATTCGTTTAACCTGACAATTCAGAACCTGCGGGAAATTGTGCAGCAGGTGAAAGAGGCGGCGCGTAAGGTAACAAAGGGTTCTGCTGAAAGCGAAATGTTTGCTCGCGGCTTGTCTTCAGATGCTTTGCGGCAGGCGGAGGAACTGGCTGTCACCCTCAACTCGGTGCAGGTGATGACCGATCTAATTGGTCGCGTTGCCGATAATGCGCGAGAGGCCGAGAAAGTGGCTCAGTTATCCTCGACGACTGCTATTAAGGGCGGCGAGGCTGTCGAAAGAACTGTCGGCGGTATTTTGCAAATTAGAGAAACCGTTGCAGAAACAACCCGAAAAGTCAAGAGGTTAGCAGAAGCTTCCCAGGAAATTTCCAAAATTGTAGCGTTGATTGCCGGAATTGCCTCGCGCACCAATTTACTAGCACTCAACGCTAGTATTGAGGCAGCGAGAGCAGGAGAAGCGGGTCGCGGGTTCGCGATAGTAGCGGATGAGGTTCGTCAGTTAGCCGACAGGTCAGCGAAAGCCTTGAAGGAAATTGAGATTATCGTGCTGCAAATACAGAGCGAGACCGGAGCCGTGATGATGGCGATGGAGGAAGGAACCCAGCAGGTAATTGAAGGGACTAAACGGGCAGAACAAGCCAAGCGCTCGCTCGAAGACATCATTCAAGTGTCCAATCACATCGATGCCTTGGTGCGTTCTATTACCGCAGACACTGTAGAACAGACAGAAACCTCAAAGGCAGTAGCTGCGGTGATGCAATCTGTCGAATTGACCGCACAAGAGACATCGCAGGAAGCACAGCGGGTGTCAGGAGCGCTGCAAAGCCTGGTCGGTGTTGCACGCGACTTGTTGACATCTGTGGAGCGCTTCCGAGTAGAAGCAACGGAGGGTAAATAAGGCAAAAGTAAAAGTTAAAAAGGCTAAACAACAAAAAAAAGTAATTAAACCTTAAAACGAGTATTGCTTTTATTGTTGCTGTCAGTTGATTTTGACTTTTGCCTTTTATCAATTTAGTTGTGACGCCTCTGACAGTTTTGATGTCGATTCGGCGTAGATTGGGTACATTAAAAGCAATCTATGCTAAAAAACGAGCGAGGGCGAGGATGAAAGTTGTGGAGGCTATTGGGGGAAACCAAAGCTCGCATTAGTATAGCTGGCCTCGCTCGTTGCATTAGGTTAAATAGTTACGACGCATTACAAGCGTGAGGATAGCACGCAAGAGCGATCGCTATGATGGCGACGTATCATCTGATGATTAAAGGATCTATTCGCTCAAAATTCTTTGAGGGACACTGCCATGCAGCCGGAACAACAACAGCGAATCATGGGCTACTTCATTGAGGAGGCTAAAGACCACCTCAATACTATTGAACAGGGTTTAGTGCATTTGCAAAGCACCCTTGAAGATCCTGAAAGGGTGAATGAAGTATTCCGCGCCGCCCACTCAGTCAAAGGCGGCGCGGCAATGCTGGGAATAAATAGCATACAAAAAATAGCGCACCGCTTAGAAGATAGTTTTAAAATCCTCAAAGAGTCTCCGGTAAAAATTGACAAAAAGCTGGAATCGCTATTCCTGCGGACTTCTGATGCCCTGAAAGAGCTTTTGGAACGCCTCACTGCCACACCATTTGGCCTTAGTGATGAAAGTGCTAGCGGTATCATGTCGGGCGTAGAGCCAGTGTTTGATGAACTCAACAATCACATGGCTTTCCTGCTCAAGGGAGCCGATGCTGCTGCGAGTCAAGAAAGACAACCTGCAACGCATTCCTCAGCCCATTCTGGCTCAAGCAAAGATAGAAAAGGCGTGCCAGCGACGTTTCAAAGGGACGTACTTACTTCGCTTAGGGAGATGTTGCAGCTGTTTAAGCAAGCTGAACAACCAGCATCTCGGCAACAGCTTCAGCACATATGTGGCACGCTAAAGCAACTGGGCGAAACCTCAGACTTAAGGGCTTGGGCGTACCTGCTAGATACAGCAGGTAGAGCGATCGCGTCGCCTACAAACTCCTATCGTACCCTCGCCTCGGTAGTTATTAAAGAAATCAAACAAGCCCAAGAACTGGTGGTGGCAGGCCGAATAGACGAAGTGGAAGCAACTGCTCAATTGAAAGCACTCCTGCCCTACGAGAATGCCAAGGTTGAAACCGCAGCCTATGGAAAGGGAAAAACAGCAGTTGAGATAAGCGAACAAGTTAATAATTTAAAATACAATTCCTCCAATTCGGCGAACGGTAAATCTACTACCCGCAGCAATACAAAATCAGTTGAGGCAGGAAGCAGCAAGGGCGCGGCAGGTTTGGAGCGCACCCCTGTTGCCGCCAGCCAATCAATAGCTACAAACCGCAGTATCAAAGAAACATTTATCCAAGAGGAAACCGACAGCAACTATCGCGGCAATAACAGCGAAGTAGAAACAATAATTCAGCCTTCAGCCTTTAACGTTCAGCCAACAGATGCGGGTGCTAGCAACCGCAAAAAACGTATAGAACCATCTGTAGGCAGAGCAACAGCAGACCCCAACGGGCCAGAAGTTGGTATGGCAGAACTCAACAGTTTGGCTGACCTGTTTGAAGGAGAAGCGCCCGAGTTGGATGAAACTTGGCAAGAAGAAGTAATTATTAGCCCCTCTAGCAGCGATCGCAGCGGGATAGCTTCACACCAAACCGAAGATTTAGACCGCATAAGCGATTTTTCTGACCTACTAGGTGACTTAGATGACACTTCGGCATCCGCAGCGGCTGCTGTGTCTCCCAAGGACGATCTAATGAGTTTGTTTGGTGATGACTTTCTTGAAGAGCCTAGTTCGGAAGAGTCAACACCTAACAACTTTGCAAGAGAAGCAGACATTCCTACATCCAAAGCTATGGATGTAGGAATGTCTAGAGGAGAATTAAATACCCAATATTCTATGCCCAATCTTCCGAGGGTAGCTGATGAAGATTTTGCAGGCTCGCTAGAAGCTAGCAATTTCTTTGATGACGAACTAGAAACAGGCGATGTCGGAGATGACTTTAGCGACTTTATGGCAAGCCCCGCTATAGGCGGAGACTATGAAGGATTGAGTATGGATGAAGAATTACCACATGCTGAATACGATTTCATACTTAATTCAGATATAGAGGCAGAATCAGAGCGGGATGCCAGTGCCGCACTAGACTTCAATTGGGCAGAAATCTCAGAGCGAGAACAGCAGGAACTGGATAACAGCTTGTTGGCTGGGTTCGCAGACACGGATGAAATTGAGAATAGCTCAGAAGAATTAATTGCGCCTTCATCCTTTAGAATTGATGATTCTGAAGATGCCACAGCTTTGGAACTTAACTTTGATGAGATAGGTACGCTTACCAATTCCCATACAATTAACCTGCCTTTAGGTATGGAAAGTGATGAGGATATGGGGGGATGGTTTAGTGAGACATACTCTGAACCAGAAACAGAAGCTTTCGAGGGCGAGTTGTTCGCTTTCGAGCCTACTGTTGTAGAGTCAGAAGAAGATAACAGCAATTGGTTGAGGAGCGAGCCAGATGCTGCACTCGACGAAGCTGGCCAAGATGCACAACCTCTGAACTTGGATTTTCTCGAAGACCAGCAAGAAGATCTGGATTTGGAAGGATTGGACAATGTATTTGAGCCACACCCAGAAGTAACAAACCATTTTGATATCGATAGCAGTACAAGCTTCGACCTGTACGAGCCTACCTTTGATGTCCTAGACGATGGGGGACTACAGACAGACGAAGAAGACACAGAGAATATGTCAGGTCTGTTTGGTATCCCAGATGGCGAAACATTGTGGGGTATAGAGGAACCAACAGAGGCGCGATCGCCTTGGGAAGCACCAAACAATGCAGCCGATTCAGATCTAGATGGGCTATTGGGTACACAGCCAGAGTCAGAAAACTCTATTCTGGATTTAGATAATTCACATGAATGGAATCTGACACAAAACGACAATGCAGAACCGCTATTAACGCTAGAAGACGAGGAAGCAGCAGATGCAAGTACAAATATAGATGCGTTATTCGGTAACTCATCAGAACGAGACAACGAAAGTCTTAACTTAGATGCATCCTTTGAAGATGAGTGGAACGTTACACCCTCAGCAGAAGACAACGAAAGTCTGGATTTGGATACTTCAAATGAATGGGATCTGATACAAAACTCCGATAATTCAGAATCACTCTTAACTCTAGAAGATGAGGAGGTAGCAGAGTCGGCAAATCAAAATATAGACGCGCTATTTGGTAATTCATTAGCGCCAGACAGCGAAAGTCTAGATATAGGTGCTTCATTTGAAGATGAGTGGAACGTTACACCATCAGCACAAGACAACGAAAGCCTTGATTTAGGTGCTTCATTTGGAGATGAGTGGAATCTCACACAAAACGATGATGCACAATCGCTGTTAACTCTAGAAGATGAGGAAGTAGCAGAGTCGGCAAATCAAAATATAGACGCGCTATTTGGTAATTCATTAACGCCAGACAACGAAAGTCTAGATTTAGGTGCTTCATTTGAAGATGAGTGGAACGTTACACCATCAGCAGAAGATAACGAAAGCCTTGATTTAGGTGCTTCATTTGAAGATGAGTGGAATCTCGCACAAGATGATGCAGAATCGCTGTTAACAATCGAAAGCGAGGAAATACCACAGTCGGCAGTCACAAATCTAGAGGCGCTATTCGATACAGACTCAGAGTTAGAAAACTCAAGCCTGGACTTCGATGCCTCCTCAATGTGGGACTCGTCTTCAGAGGAGTGGAATGTTGCCCAAAACGAGTTGGACGATACAGATTCGCTATTAACACTAGAAGACGAGGACATAGCAGAGTCGAGTGCTGGTTGGGCGGATATTAATGGTACGAATTGGTTAACAGAGGATGAACAATCCGCTGGCGCAGATGATTGGTCTTTAGAAACGGCTGAGGAAGACGATCGGAGTTTGGCTGCTGCATTCGCCCCTGACGATGGGTTTGGGGAGCTGGAAGCCTTCTTGGATGAAAGCTCTGAACCTGCGATCGCTCTAAGAGATGAATTTGACGAATTAGAGGCGTTTCTGGGAGAAGATGATTCGTCCCCTGCTTTAGCAATGGATGGAGGGGATGAATTTGACGAATTGGAGGCGTTACTGGGTGAGAAGGCTGACGCTACTGCTGAGGAACTTAGAATTCCAGGGGATGAGTTTGATGAACTAGAAGCTTTACTGGGTGAGGACTCCCTAGAAACGGTCGGACGAAAGGGAAGAGAAAAAGAAACAGTGGGAGCCTCACGTCAAGGGCGATCGCAAGCTCAGCCAGTAGAAGATGAATTTGGCGATCTGGAGAAACTGTTGCTCTTGGCAGACGAGAACATGGGGGGGCCGCCGACGGTGGCATCAAACAAACTGGCTCGCCCTAACGTTCGTCGTCCTGGTTGGAAAGGCGGTTATGAGCAGATGATGAAGGTTCCGGTGAAGCACCTAGATAACCTCAGCAACTTGGTGGGGGAACTGGTGGTGAACCGCAATAGCCTGGAGCAGGATCAGGAACGCTTGCGCCAATTTCTGGATAACTTGCTGCATCAAGTGCAGCAACTTAGCGATGTGGGTGCGCGAATGCAGGATCTCTACGAGCGATCGCTCCTAGAAAGCTCCCTCCTAGCCAGCCGTCAGAGCTATCGCTCCTCCCGACCCGATGAACGAGGGCGTACCAACGCTAGCAGCAGCGGCGGAGGCCAAGCTGACACTCACGCGACGGGGATGGCCTTCGATGCTCTAGAAATGGACAAGTTCACAGGCTTCCACTTGCTCTCGCAAGAAATGATCGAGCTAATTGTCCGGGTGCGGGAATCGGCCAGTGACATTGAGTTCCTCGTCGATGAAACAGATCAAGTCGCCCGCATGCTTCGGCAGATAACGACCCAACTGCAAGAAGGTCTTACTCGCGCCCGAATGGTGCCTTTTGCTAATACCGCAGACCGCTTGCCTCGTGCAGTGCGCGAAATATCCCTCAAATGTGGTAAAGAAGCCGAACTATACATTGAAGGCCGGGAAACCTTACTCGACAAGGTACTCCAAGATCACCTTTACGATCCGATGACCCATCTGGTTAACAACGCCATTACACACGGCATAGAACCACCAGATGTGCGGCAACGAGCTGGCAAGTCGCCCATCGGTCGAATTACCATCCGCGCTTTCCACCAAGGCAACCAAACAGTTATTTCTGTATCGGATGATGGAGCAGGAATCGATCCAGAACGGGTGAAAGCCAAGGCCATAGAAAAGGGTCTGATCGGCGCTGCTGAGGCTAAAACCATGTCTCGCTTAGACGTGTACGACCTCCTATTCCACCCCGGTTTTAGTACCAAAGATAAGGCTGACGACTTTTCGGGTCGAGGAGTCGGTATGGATGTGGTGCGTACCAGCCTCACTGAGATCAGGGGCACGATTATAACTGACTCTACTATAGGCAAAGGCACCACCTTTACTATTCGTCTGCCCCTCACCCTCAGTATTTGCAAAGCACTTTGCTGCCTGAGCAACAAAGCCCGCATTGCCTTCCCGATGGATGGTGTGGAAGATATGATGGATGTCCCCAACGATCGCATTCAAACCAATGCTGAAGGACAAACCTGTATTCCCTGGCGCGACTCGCTACTGCCCTTCCAGCCCCTGGGGCAACTGCTGACATACAATCGTCAGATCGGCCGGGGCGGTGTCTACGGCGGACAACGGGAAGATGACATGATTTCCATCGTCGTACTGCGTAGCGCTGGTAGCTTCATCGCCATAGAGATCGATCAGGTTATAGGCGAGCAGGAAATCGTGATCAAGCAACTGGAAGGCCCAGTGCCCAAGCCTGTGGGGGTGGCTGGCGCGACGGTTCTGGGGGATGGTCGGATCATGCCAATTGCCGACGTATTGGAGCTGATTGACATCTCTCTGGGTCGGACGCGAGCTGACAGCGGTATGTGGAAGGACTCTGTTCCTGTTGTTCCAGAAGTAGCTGCTGTTAAACAAGATCCGATGGTTCTAATAGTGGATGACTCGATCACGGTGCGCGAACTGCTCTCGTTGACTTTTAACAAGGCTGGTTATCGAGTGGAACAGGCGCGTGACGGTCAGGAAGCTTGGGATAAGCTGCGGTCGGGTCTGCCTTGCCAAATCGTCTTCTGTGATATTGAAATGCCCAGAATGGACGGTCTGGAGCTGCTGTCTCGGATTCAGAAAGAGGAGAGTCTCAACCATCTGCCCGTAGCAATGTTGACTTCTCGCGGCGCTGACCGACATCGGCAAATGGCGGCTCAACTGGGGGCTAGCGGTTATTTCACGAAGCCTTATCTGGAAGAAGCGCTACTCGATGCTGCCCAGCGGATGATGAGAGGGGAGGTATTGCTTACCGCTAGTACCAACGCCTAATTAACTGCTAAGTAGGGTGGGCAGCGCCCACCTTACTTAAATTTCTATGAGAAAGAAGAGGCGCGATCGCCTCTTTTTTCTTTAATTCCCTTCTTCCTAATAAGGGAATTTGTGCTGCTGGCAATTTGCGGTTATCAAAGGATAAACTTGACAAAATATACCGCGATCGCTACTATGTCGCATCCTCAGCCGCCAGAAGCACCCAGCAGCCAATTTGACCCCGAACTCCTCGAACTAGAAGCCCTCTTCAACGCAGCAGCAGTGGCAAATGACGCTGTTGAAGATGAATTTACACAAATATTGACAGAATTTGAAAAACAGCTAGAGCCGCGAAGCGTTACGGAAAAACCAGCTAGAGTCGCCAACGCTGTTGAGGATGAATTTGGCGACTTGGAAAAACTGCTAGAGGAAGCAGACAAGCCGATAGCATCGGTAAATCGTGCATGCAGTTATCGACAACCAGTTGAACCGACACCGACAATGCGAGTGCCAATTAAGCCTCTCGACAACATAGGCAAATTGGTTGGAGAATTGGCGAACGAGGGCAACACCTTGAAACAGGATGGTCAACTACTGAAGCAATTCCTGGATAACTTGCTCGATCGCGTGCAGCAACTAAGTTATGTGACGGCGCAGGTGCAGGAACTGTCTGAGCGATCGCTACCAACTCCTCCCGAAAAAATTAACACCCCCATACCTTCCCTGTACCAGACGATGACCCAGCTTATGGCACAGGTGCAGGAGGCGGCGCTTGATATCAAGAACATCGCCGATAAAACCGATGCAAGGACTGAAAGCCTGCACAAAGTCGCCAACGGTCTGCAAGATAGTCTGAAGCAAGCGCGAATGGTGTCATTTTCCAAGACAAGCGATCGCCTGCAACGTGCCGTGCGCGAAATTTCCCTTCGGCATGGCAAGCAAGTGGAACTGCACGTTGCAGGCAAAGAAACGTTAATTGATAAATTGATTCTGGAACACCTCTACGACCCGCTAACCGCAATACTCGACAAAACTATTCACGCAATTGAAAAACCACAGGAGCGCATAGCGGCTGGAAAGTCGGTTGCAGGTCGGATCGATATACAAGCTTTTCATCAAGGCAACCAAGTTGTAATCTCCATCTCCGATGACGGACGCGGAATCGATCCACAACGTATAAAAGCCAGCGCTATCAGAGACGGACTGGTTAGCCCAGATGAGGCAAAAGTTATGTCCCCTAGCGATGCCTTTGAGTTTCTATTCTTCCCGGGTTTTAGTATAAAATCCCGTCTAAAGATGGATGAATTTTTTGGTACGTGTCGTACTTTAGAAGGGAGCTATATTCGCACTGCTTTGAGTGAAATTGGCGGTGTAATTAGCGTTAATTCTGCCGTTGGCAAAGGAACCACTACTACAATTCGCCTACCTTTAAACCCCTGGTGTGATGGGAATTAGTTAATTTAAAAAACACCCTTAACGAGCAAGCGTATTTTTAGGATAATACCACAGGCGATCGCGGCCTTTCCAACCAAATCTGGAGCTAAACTAGACAATGTTGCCTACAATATTGCACCATGTCAAAGCCTCTCCCGCCATACCCGGCCAGCCGCAAAGTTGACCAAATTGACGAGTATCATGGAACCAAAGTTCAGGATTCCTATCGTTGGTTAGAAGACCCCGACTCAGAGGAAACTAAAGCTTGGGTTGAAGCTCAAAATCAAGTAACATTTGCTTACCTAAACGAAATCCCAGAACGAGAAAAAATTAAGCAGCGCCTCACACAATTATGGGATTACGAAAAATACGGTATTCCTTTTAAAGAAGGCAACCGATATTTTTACTATAAAAATGATGGATTGCAAAATCAAAGCGTACTTTATACTTTAACGTCTCTTGATGCTGAACCAAGAGTGCTGCTGGACCCCAACAAGCTATCAGAAGATGGCACAGTTGCGCTTTCCGGTATAGCCATTAGTGACGATGGAAACTTAATGGCATATGGTTTATCAACTTCCGGTTCTGATTGGCAAGAGTGGAAAATCCGCGATGTTGAAACAGCAGAAGATCTCGCAGATCATCTGAAGTGGATTAAATTCTCTGGCGCATCTTGGACTAAGGACAATAAAGGTTTTTTCTACAGTCGCTATGACGAACCTAACGAAAAAACAAAATTAGAAGACGTTAATTATTTTCAGAAGCTATACTACCATCGCTTTGGTACGCCACAATCTGAAGATATCCTCATCTATCATCGACCCGATCAGAAAGAATGGGGATTTAGTGCTGGTGTTACAGAAGATGGCAAATATCTAATTATTTCCGTTTGGCTGGGAACTGACCCCAAAAACCTCGTTTTCTACAAAGATTTAACAGCTCCATCTGCCGAAGTAGTAGAACTAATTAGCGAGTTTGAAGCTAGCTATAGTTTTATAGATACTGATGGCTCAGTTTTCTGGTTTCAAACTGATTTAGATGCCCCACGCGGTCGTGTGATTGCTATTAATATTAGCAATCCATCTCGTGACAATTGGAAAGAAATTATTCCCCAAGCCGATGAAGTCCTGGAAAGTGTCGGTTTGCTGAACAATCAGTTTGTTGCTGATTATCTGAAAGATGCCCGCACTCAGATTAAAATATTTAACTTAGATGGCGCGTTTGTGCGGGAAATCGAATTACCTGGCATTGGTTCTGCTGGTGGATTTGGTGGTAAGCGTTACGATACGGAAACCTTTTACAGCTTCACAGGTTTTACTACACCAGCGACTATTTACCGCTATGACATGATAAGCGGCAAAAGTACAACTTACCGTCAGCCGAAGGTTGATTTCAACCCAGACGAGTATGAGACAAAGCAGATATTTTATACCAGCAAAGATGGCACGCAAGTGCCCATGTTTATTACCCATAAAAAGGGTCTGAACATGGATGGAAGTAACCCCACTTATCTATATGGATATGGCGGGTTTAATGTCTCGCTGACACCTAGTTTTTCTGTTAGTAATGTCGTGTGGATGGAGATGGGCGGCGTTTATGCTGTTCCCAATCTGCGCGGCGGCGGCGAATATGGTGAAGAGTGGCATCAAGCTGGAACTAAGGTTAATAAGCAAAATGTTTTTGATGATTTCATTGCGGCGGCTGAGTGGCTGATTGCTAACAAGTACACATCACCAGCAAAACTTGCTATCGGCGGGGGTAGTAATGGGGGATTGTTGGTGGGTGCTTGCATGACTCAACGCCCAGATTTATTTGCCGTTGCTGTGCCTGCTGTGGGGGTGCTGGATATGCTGCGCTTCCATAAGTTTACGATTGGCTGGGCGTGGTGTTCTGATTATGGTTCTCCTGAGAATCCGGATGAGTTTAAAGCGCTTTATGCTTATTCGCCGCTGCACAATCTTAAGCCTGGAACATCTTATCCAGCTACGATGATTACTACTGCTGACCATGATGACCGCGTGGTTCCTGCACATAGTTTCAAGTTTGCCGCAGCTTTGCAAGAGGCGCACGCGGGTGAGAATCCTGTTTTGATCAGAATTGATACTAAAGCGGGACACGGTGCTGGAAAGCCGACTGCTAAAATTATTGAAGAAATTGCGGATAAGTGGGCTTTTTTGGTGCGTAGCTTTAGCGAAAGTGCTTAGCTTATCGCCGTATAACGGCTAGAGTTAGCCTTATGTAAGGTGGGCAATGCCCACCCTACTTTTATAGTTTCCAGAATATATGAGGTTTAGTTTTTAAATTAATAAGGCATCGACGGTTAGATGAGCGATCGCTATTTATAATTTTTAAAAATTAAGTTTATTTATGCTAGGCTACGCCCGCTGCAATAGTTATTAAATTTAGGGGGCAATACGGTAAAAAAACTACTAAAAAGATTTCTGCGTATGGTTCCCAAACCAGCTATGTTCTTTAAACAATCCGCAGTAATTCCGTATCGAATCAAAGACGGAAAAATCCAATTATTGCTGATTACTTCTTCGGCAGGGAAACGCTGGGTTATTCCAAAAGGAACGATCGAGCCTTTTATGACTCCGCAAGACTCGGCAGCAAAGGAAGCGTGGGAAGAGGCGGGTATAGTAGGTATTGTTGCGCCTACCTTAATGGGCACTTACGAGTATCAAAAGTTGGGGAGAACTTGGGAAGTTCAGGTGTTCTTGATGCAGGTGGAAAAAGTCTTGGAAGATTGGCCGGAAGCCAAAATTAGACAGCGACAGTGGGTGAGCGTTAAACAAGCAGTCAAGCGCGTTGAAGAACCAGGACTCAAACAAATACTAATGAGTGTTCCCGATAACGTTATTAAACTTCTAGAAACGCCTAGCAAATAGCTGATGAGGGCATTTATGCTAGCCAAATGTTAGTGCGATCGCGCTTATAGGAATTTATCTTTTGCCAAGAGTTGGATTTAAGTGAATCTCCAACAACCACTCGGTTTTAAAGTTCCTTAAGCGCGAATTTATTGCTAAAAGCGGGTAAGCTAGGGACTTAGGATGCTATCTTTTTCGTCAACAACCCCGCAAATCCTAAGACTCCCAATCCTAAGAGCGAACTAGGTTCCGGAACGGGAGTGGCTGCCACAACCCGTTGATAATTTATGTTAGTACTCACTCCATAACTCCTCTCTTGAAGGGTGAATAACTCACTCCTATACTCCACTAAAGGGCCGCTGCTATTAGGATTGCGATAATTCTGAAAACTCGCGTAAATCTGACAATACCCCCGCGCCGCCTCCGCTGGCATTCCATAGCTAAGATACTCTGCAAAACACGTCGGATCTACACCGTTAACGTTCCCGCTTAATCCCACAAAATTACCATAGCTAAACAAAACTGCGGCACTATTGTATGGCTGAAAGTCAGATTCTGTAAATGTCACCCCCCGATAGTCAAAATTCAAATCTAACAAAGGAATATACTCGGTCTCCGCTCCCGTTACCGTCGCGTCATCAAAACTCAACCTGCTAGAACCGCCGAAAGTATAAGTCAGAGTGGCGGCGATCGCTCCTTGATTATCCAATGCTGTTAAGCTCAATGCTAAACCTGCGATCGCGAATGCTATTTTTGAAAAAATCTTTACAGCCATATTTATTCCTTTAGTTAACACATAAGTTATAAACAGTCTATTTAATCTGTTAATTAACTGCTAGTAGCTTTACTGAATCTTTGCACAAACTAGCGCATCAAACTTTGTAACTTTACTACTGCTATTTATAGGGATTAGGAGAAAAATATTTTTTTGCAATCTTATAAATTATGCGATATTTGCCTCTCCCCAAAGAAGTATTTATTGAATAAAGCTGGTGTAAAGTTGATAACATCATTACAATACAAGCCGCATACCCCAGGCTAAAGGGGAAGAGTTAACTTAGCTCTTAGCTCTGGAGAAGCTAAGAGCTAGGAAGAGCAAGCCTTCCAATGATTCAGACGCCAGCTTTGTTAAGCATTCCCTGATAGAAAAGCTAAATTTTTAGCAACGGGATCTTTAACTGTAACCCCCTGCTCTCTTGCCCAAAACTCACTTAAAAAGTGAATTTGTCTCAATCCAACTATCAAATTCAACCCAGGTACAAATATCCACCAAACTACCAGCGGCTCTTTCATCCCTGCGTCGCGGTAAAGTTGATTTACAGTTTTGTAGAGCTTGACCTGGACAATGTAAATCCACGCCACGCCCAGCAAAGAAAACCAACCAAACCACCCTGGAACATCAGGGTCAAATATACGCAGTGCTTGGGGAATGGCTACTCCTAAAACAAATGGTGCTAAACACAGCGTTCCCGACCACCCATAGCCGTTGTAGCGTCGTAATTCTTCCTGAATAATCCACTTGTACCAGCCATAGTAGAGCATTAACGTGGCTACAGATAAGAAAATTACTTGCCATAGGGGGCGGGGTTTGCCTAAAGGCTTAGCGGACATATTCTTGCATACAGTAATAAAGGTTGCTACTATTTTATTTACATTTCGTAATATTAAGAAAGCGATCGCAGCCCCAAGGTTGTACAAAAACTTGCGTGTTGCGCGTCGTATAGTTTCATCGGCTACAGTGTGTGTTGCGGATGTATGTTGGTATGTGTTAGTAGCACCGCCACCTTAATCGGAAGAAACCAGCCTTGGAGAATATGCAAAATATTGGGCTTTAAATAATACTGGGCAGAATGCGATCGCTTGGGGCACAATCATATAAAGATGAAGCTTTTAGGAAGGTTTTCCTAAAAAATTTCGTCACCAAAAATGGGTCTTTTCAGGAATCTACTAGAGGATACGGTGATTACTCTAACCTTGGTGCATCTACTACAGCCTAGCCCCGTTCAGAGTTGGACTTTTGATGACGAATCGGTTATTAAAGTCGGACGCTCTAACGATAACCATGTAATTCTCTATAGCGCCGTCGTTTCTCGACACCACTTAAAATTGCAGCGCTTTGGTATCAATTGGCGCATTATTAGTTTGGGTGGTAACGGGACATATTGGGACGGTAAACGCATCAGCGAAGCTACCGTTATAGATGGGATGATACTGCGTTTGGCGACCTCTGGCCCTCAAATCAAAATTCACACGGGGACGGCTGCTTTTCATAACGCGCCCACAGCCCGTTTCAAGAGTCGGTGCTGATGCTAGCCAAGACTTAGGGTAATCGCATCGCGAATAGTTATGGCAGTTGCTGGTGCAAGTAATACTCCGTTGCGATAGTGACCTGTAGCTAAGAGTACGTTGCTGTAACCGGGCAACTTGCCAATTATCGGTGCTGGGCGTCCTTCGGGGCGGGGACGCAAACCAGACCAAGTTTTAATAATATTGGCTTCGGCTAGACTAGGGCAGAATGCGATCGCATTCTGCCTAACTTTTTCTAGAAGTTCTGAAGAGGCGACAACATCACCTTCATTTGCAGAAAACTCAACCGTCGCCCCTACCCAATATTCGTTTGCGCCACAAGGTACGATGTGGACATCATCACCAGTAATCGCAGGCTGAAAATCGCGATTCCCTATTGGATGCGGTAGCTGTAGGTGTAAAGCTTGTCCCAAAACTGGCCTGATATCAACGTTTTGGTTTAAAGAGGCAGTAATTGGAGTTGAACCCAATCCAGCCGCTATGACAGCGCGATCGCACTCTAACTCTCCAGCAGTTGTATGAATTTGCTTCAAAACTCCTGAAGTTGTCGATTCATTTCCCAACACAGTGACGCCAAATTTAAAATTAACGCCATTAAGCTGGGCGGCTTCAACCAAAGCTAAAGTTAAAGCAACTGGTTCAACTTGTCTATCTTGCGGAGAATAGATAGCAGCGATAATGCGATCGCAACTTAAATGAGGACAGCGATCGCGTACTTTAGCAGCATCCCAAATTTCTAAATGCCAGCCTTGAGATTTACGAATTTCTACTAACTTTTCCCATTTAGACATATCCTCACCTTCAAAGCACAGCATAAGAATGCCCTGCCGATTGAAAGGAATTTTGCGATTGGTTAGCGCTTCTAATTCGGGAATTAGAGTTTCATAGCGCTGGATGCTAGTTTGTCGCAGTTGCCAAGCATTGCCCTTAATTTTGTGGCTGATCGCACCCATCATGACGCCCAGTGCTGCACCAGTCGCACCCTGCGCGGGCTGTTGTTTGTCAATAACTGTAATTTTCAGCCCTGGAATTAGACTAAGTTCGTATGCGATCGCAGCGCCAACAACCCCACACCCAATAATTACAACTCTGCTCATAATTGTTCGTTGTTCATGGTTCATTGCTCAACGGCTCATTTCTATGAACCATGAACTATGAACCATGAACCACTAGCTATGAAGAGGGAACCAACTGTAAGAAGGTATCAAAAGCCTTAATTGCCAATCGATAGTTACTCACAGCTTGCTGGTAGTTACCCTGTTTAGCAACTTGGTCAATTCTCACCAAAGCGCCATATAAATCTTTTGTTGCCTCACGCGCCGTCTTTTGATCTTCCGGGCTTAGAGTGCGAGCAACAGAGTTCATATCGTACCGCAGTTGTCCAAGTGGCCCGTGAATGTAAGTGCCCACATCTACCCAATTTTTCTTTTGGATAAAGGTTTGGAGCTTTTGCAGGCGATCGCGCTGCTCCTCAATTGCCGGAACGTAGCGCTGAATTTGCTCTATCTGCGCGGGTGTATAGGTCGCAGCCTTCGACGTAGCAGCAAGACTGCTAAAACTCACCATAAACGTCGCGCAAACTGCCAAAATCAAGGCCAAAATAGACCTGTAACGTGCCATAATCCTAATTTCTTCAACCATATAATGCTATTGCCCCTGTAATTTTAAAGAATAATGGGGCGAGTGAGAGAGTTACAGACAACAGAGTTATAAGTTCCTCACCTCAAATTATTAACGCTCCCCTATTGAGTGCTAAGTCTTCCCCATACCCTTTGCTCTAAACTACCGTGCGCCGCAGGAAGGGTACGAGCGCGTCGCTGATGTCTCCCGGAAAATGCTCTTGAGGATAATGCCCTGCATTTTCGAGTTGGACAATTTCTGCATTTTTGGCAGAATTAGCCAAACTTTGGGCTTGAGCGAACGGTAGCCAGGGGTCTTTCATGCCCCAAACAATTAAGGTAGGGTGCGTCCACTGTCCCCAGCTTGCTTCCATTTCTGCCATTGACTGCTTTAGCTGGAGATTTTGCACCGTTGCTAGAAGGCTGCGCCCCGCATCGGAACTCTTGAGGAACGGACGGCGATAAATATCCAAATCCTTATCTTCTATGCGATAACCGCTTCCACCCTCTAGGGTGCGGTCAACTAAGAGGGGGTCTTGCGTCATCATATCCCCCACCAAAGGTATTCCTAGCTGCTTGATCTTCCAGGGTAATTTGGCCGTAGATGACACTGGTGCATTGAGGATTGCCAAGCGCTCGATTTGTTCTGGGTGACGTAGAGCGTACTGGATGCCGACAGACCCCACAAATCCCTGAGCTACTAGGGAAAATCGCTCTATTTCCAGAGCTTTGATGAATCCTGCAAAGGCGTTAATAAACGCATCTGGCGTATAGGCAAAGTCTCGCTTGTCTGGTTTTGCCGAGAAGCCGCTACCAATCCAATCTGGAGCGATCGCTCTAAATCCTTTTTCGGCTAACTCTGGCAATACCCCGCCCCAACTGTAACTCTGCGCTGGCAAACCGTGAAGCAGCAGCACTGGCGGCTTATCATTGCTTTTAATTGGAGTCGCTTCCCGATAAAACCATTCCAGCGAACCAACTTTAATTAATTCCTCTTTCGTTGCCACAAACGTTCCTACTCTGCTCCCAGTTGTTTGAGCTTACCGTCCAACGGTCGCTCTGAGCAAGCTTTAGCTTCATTGGTTGACATCCACCCAAGATGCCCAAACGCCTCTCCCAAGTAAGAGAAACAAACAAGAATTACTTCTCCCCTTCTCCCTTAACGGCAGATGCGATTTGCCGTAAGGGTGGTTACTATTCGTAATTGAACGAGTGCGATCGCGACAATCCGCGATGCTTACATTAGGTACATGAGGAGTAACATTCTGTGATTGCTAATCAACACGAGAAGGGGTGGGAAATAATTTATCATCGCGCCCACGCCTTGCTAGCTGCTCAATTGGGAGGACATTGGAAAAAAGAAAATTCTCCCCCTCGCTTATACGAGACCATAGCAGCAATTTCCCATCACGACGATTTAGAGCGCGAATGGGAAGGAAATCACCTCACAGAAGTTGGCACGCCTTTAGACTTTACTCTCGTAAAGACAACTGATACCAAACAGTTTCGGGAACTGACTAAGAATGCCCGCTACCGGGGACGCTGGGTAGCAATGCTAATTTCCATGCACATGAGCTTTTTAACTGAAGGTCTGCGAGGGCAATCAGCCGACATCGATAGCTTTTTGGACGAACAACTCGAACATCAAAAGCAATGGCGGAAGGAGTTGAAGATTAGCAAAAAGGATGCTGAGGATGCATATGCCTTTATGCAATTTTGCGATCGCCTCTCGCTTATCCTCTGCAACGGCGAAATACCAGAAGACGAACGTGCATTAGAGATTTGCAAAGGGCCGGGCGGCAAGCGATACGATGTGAAGCAGCGCAGCGATGGCAATCTCACGGTCGAACCCTGGCCTTTCGACAACGAACCGTTTATTGTCAACGTTGAAGCCTGCTATCTCCACCAAGTCACGTTTAAAGATAACGCCGAACTCACAGAAGCGCTTCAAACTGCACCAATCAAAATATTGGATTGGACATTTGTTAAATAACAAACAATTCCATTTTGTTGCATAACACCGCCTCCCCTGCGCCAAACACTCTAAATCCGAGTTTCTCAAACATACTTCTTTGATGACCGATACTCTGCTCTCTGACCCAAGAAAGATGCATTATTGTTGCAAAATGTGCAGCATACTTATCAGATCGTCACCCAAAATGAGTGAAAGCTCTCAAGTCTGGGGAAGCAAAATCAATCGCCATCGCTAATTAGAGGAGTATTTGAGTGAACGCAGCGGAACAGGCAACGGACATCGAATTCACCAGTAAAATTGCTGCCATCGTCAATTTGTTCAAGTCTGAGTTTCCTGATGCTAAGGCTGATTTAAAACCTTGGGCAAATGACCCTCATACCAAAAAATTAGTCGATCCCGATTCAATCGATATCGGGTTTCATTTACCAGGCTGGAGCAGACGTTTCCAAAGCCGCAGCATACTGGTGCAAATTCGGTTTTACCAAGATCCGCTTAACGGTTCGCGTCGGGCAATTGGCGTAGAGGCGGCTGGATTCGACCATCGCGGTAAAGCGTGGCGACTTTCAACAGTAGAAAACTGGCGTTTTGTAGGAGAATCTCAGCCAGTACCGGAGGTGGGAGAAAAGCTGAGACACTATTGCAGACAGATATTTGAGTTATTTAATAACTCTCAAGCTGCCTAAGAATTTTTAGCTATCCTGCAACCAATTGGGTAGGCAGATTGATATGTTGTATCGCGCTTGCCAAAGATGGTGTAGCGATTATCGCGGATTTGTTCGTAGAAGCGATCGCCCGCCCATTTTACTCCTGGTATGGCGCGGTAAGCTGCAACAAATGCATCAGCTACTGGCAACAAACGCGCAATTTCTTCAGCAGCATCGCTACCTTGCCAGCGTTGTTCCGGGGTATCGGCGTTTATCAAAATCATCCCCATTTCGCAGTCTTGGGATGTTATCCCAAATCGGTTCAAAGTGTCTTCGTCCTGCATTGGGGTGTATTCAAACAGTTGCCCTTTGTCTAAGTTTTCCAGAGCTTGGACTAGGGTAACGCAGAGATTGCAGTTGCCGTCGTAGATAACGTTGTAAGTCATAAAAAAGGGAAATAGCAGATCTACTACTATTTTCTCCTAATAAATGCTGGTTTTTCCAAATTTACTCAATCAACAAATTGCCATAGCACATAGGGACGCAACCCAATTATTTTATGTTCGATTATTCCAGCCCCAAAACCTTCAGGGGTGTTGGTGAGATCGACAGAAAAATAAACTTTGCCATTCTGGAATCGAAACCTGTAACTAGCATCTAAGGTGTTAGGGCGTTTCGGGGAATTAGCCATCCCGACACATGAAGAATAAGTTTTTTGCAGCGGTGCTTGGTATTCGACAAACCTATTACGCGATGAGGCTAATTTTGCAGAACCACTAGCGATCGCTAAAGTATCAGCAATGACGATTGTTTCAGATTGTGCGGCGATATTTCTATAGCCAAGAGAGATAGTCCAAAAACCAACTGTCTTAGGGCAGGTTCCCCCTTTACGTTGCACGGCAAAAACCTTATTAGGCTGCGGGTTTGATTGGACTTCTGTTATTGATTGCGCTTGAACAGGGGTTGTTGCTTCAGGGGGTGACAAGCACCCCCAAACCATTACGCCCAAAGGATTTTGCGGTTCATGCCCCAGCTCAAAAATCTGAGCTTATTGATAACATACTTTGAGCAGAGAAAAGAGTA